>NZ_JAYMNS010000030.1:0-56134 GCF_036941035.1 Candidatus Merdisoma sp. JLR.KK006
AATATCCATACCAGGGAGGACGGCAAGGAGCTTCGCAGAGCGGTGTATGACGCCGTATCCGATGAACGGGTGGCGGTTTTGGGCCTGGAGGATTCCATCGCGGTTCTTAAGAGCGGGATGCAGGGGGAACTGAAAAGGGATTACAGCCTTTTGATCTTTATCTTTCTGTTTTCGCTGATAAACCTTGCCAATACGCTGATCACGAACCTTTTAGCCCGCCAGCAGGAGTTCGGCGTGTTCCAGTCTGTTGGAATGAGCGGACGGCAGATGTCCAGGATGCTGTCCTATGAATGTCTATACTATATTGGGATCACGCTGTTTGTTACCCTGACGGCTGGGACAGCATGCAGCCTGGCAGTGTGCCATATCTTTGATCAGGTAGGCATGTTCGGGAAACTCACCTATCATTTCCCGGTGGTTCAGGTCCTGGTGTTTGTAGCTGCGCTGCTCCTGGTGCAGGCGTTATTCTCGGTCTGTGCGGTCCGTTATACCAGAAAACTCTCCCTTGTGGAGCGGATCAAGGCGACAGAATGACTTCGCTTGAAAAAGGAATATTGGACCAAAGGAGGAATCACCCTGCGGGTATCCCTGTATGCCCAAAAAGCAGGGCAAAAAGGAGGAAACAAACATGACATGGCCTTTTGAAAATGATACCGGCGCTATTGTGAAAAAACTTGCAAAGCGCAGCCTGGCAAGCGAGAAGCGCCGGGACCTGATGGTGGTAATTGCCGTCGCCCTGGCAGCGTTTCTGATATGCTTTGCAGCGGTTATATCCGTTTCCATTGCACAGATCCAGCGTAATCAGGTGGCCGACACCTATGAGGCGGTCTTCACCGGCGTGGAGGCAGACCATGTGGCGGCGCTGAAAGACCTTCCGGAGCTTGCCCGGGTGGGCGAATACTATTTACTGGGGCAGGAGCATTCGGAGCAGGGATACAACGCCTCCTATGTGTACTGCGACAGTGACATGATGTATATTGCCCGCAGCCAGATGGAGCTGGTAAAAGGAGAACTCCCGACAAAGGTGAATGAAGTTGCTGTCAGTGAATATTTTCTCTCCGCTTACGGTTCCAATGCCAAAATCGGTGAGACGATCCGGTTAGATACCGAAAGCTTTCATGGCGACTATACCGTGACCGGAATCCTGTCTAATGTGGGAGAAAAGGAAGCGAATCTATGTGCCATTGCCGTTTCCAAGGCGGCCTTGACGCAGTGGGTCGGATTTGACCCTGCAGGATACCGTGCCTATGTGCATTTCAAAAATGACAGGCAGTTTAGCCAGGAAACCATGGCTGCCCGCTGCAGGGAGATTGCCGCACAGTTTGGCTCTGCGCATGTAGGGATGAACAGCAATTATTTTGCTTTAAATTCAAAGTCCATTGACTTTGTGACCATCTTTGGCATAGCTGCTCTTGTGCTTGCCGGCGGATACCCACAGCATCCTTCTGAGTACAGGTTATCAGAAGCACCATGCCGATATGGATGTTGGGGCCACTATTGAGCTGACCCTGGGCCAGAAAACCGTGACAGTTACCATATCCGGACTGTTCGATGCGTCGAAGGCAGCAAACGGACATGGTGCGCTTGCCATGGATTCGGCAGCCCTGTTCGCACCAGAGGAGTTGTTTCATGAGATACATCCTGAAATCGGAAGCTTTGACTACTCCTGGAGTATTGTGAATGATCCCGCAAAAGCAGAGGCTGTGGAACGCAGCCTGCAGGAGCTGGTATCCGGCCGCAGCAATCTTGGAATGGATACCATAGCCTCACATATCGAATATGAGAAAATGCAGAGCAGCATTATTTTTGGAAGCCTGCAGGCCCTTTCCTGGCTGATCTTCCTGTTCGGCGTTGTCAACCTGATCAATACGACGCTTTCCAACCAGATGTCCCGGAAGCGTGAGAACAGTATCCTGCGCTCCGTTGGCCTGACCGGGAAGCAGCTGTTCCGGATGAGTATTACCGAGGGGATGTGTCATGCGCTTTTTGCGGCGCTTACCGTCGTGATCCTGGGGCTGCCGATTTCCATGGCAGTCTGTGGGTCAGTCAGCAAGAAATCCTTTGCCGGCGCAGTCGTCCCATACCAGTTCCCGTTCCTGCAAATGGGGCTGTTCCTCCTGGTGTTGTTTGGCATGGAGGTAGTCCTGTCTGTCTGGATGGTGCGCAGGCAGAAAAAGCAGTCTCTGGTTGAGCAGATGCGGGCGCAAAGTTAAGCATTTCGCAGCAACAGATAAACATTTCACAGCAATTAAATTGTTTTGGCATTTCGGACAGGTTATCATAAAATGTCTGCCTATGGCAACGGCAAAAGTTTTTCTTTTGCCGTTGACGAATAATGGCGAGGAGGTGGCGCATTGATCCGTATTGCAATCTGTGATGATGAAAAACACATGTCCGATCATATAAGGGCTTTTGTATACGATTTTTTCCGTAAAAAGAACAGGGAGATCTGTTTGCGGACATTTTCAAGCGGCGAAGAGCTGCTAAGCTACGATGGGCAGATCGACATCCTGTTTCTGGACATCCAGATGAAGGGCATGGACGGCATGGAAACGGCAAGGAAGCTGAGGGATTCTAAGTTTCGGGGATTCCTGATCTTTATCACGGTACTGAAAGAGATGGTGTTTCAGTCTTTCGAGGTAGAGCCTTACGATTATCTGGTCAAGCCGGTGGAGGAAAAACAGTTTGAAAAGACCATGGAGCGCCTTTACACTTCCATGCAAAACGCCAGCGAAGACAGCCTGCTGGTGCAAAAGGGATATGAGGGGCGCATCATTCGGGAGGAGGAGATTATTTTCTGCGAGATCATAGACCGGAAAATATATCTGAACCTGGCTTCCGGCGAGGTTGTTGATTATTATGAGCGGATTGAAAATCTGGAAACGAAGTTGGGCAGCCATTTTTTCCGGTGCCACAGGAGCTATCTCATCAACCTGAAGCATTTAAAAGGATATAAAAACGGGACTGCCTGTATGGATAACGGCAAAGAGGTTCCCGTATCGCAGCTGCGGAGTAAGGAGTTTTCCAGTGTTGTTCTACATTAAGCCTTTGGCTCTCAGATATTTGATTGCATATACCGGGAGGGGCGGGAAAGTAGTAATCAGCTGGGAGAGGACGCCCCTTCTTACAAACATTGTGGTGGAAGACAACGGAACAGGGATCCACCAGGAGGATATCCATAATATCTTCAAACGGTTTTACCGGAGCCGTTTTTCCCAGGATACCCATGGAATCGGCCTGGGGCTGCCGCTGGCAAAATCCATTGTGGAAACCCATCAGGGGACGATTTCCGTAACCAGCAGGGTCGGCAAGGGCAGCAGATTTGTCTTAAGCTTTTTCCATCTTACAAAAGAGTAAGATGAAATTCATGTGAAAGTAAGACCCATCGGGTATGATAATGCCCGAAAGGCAGGTAATGAATATGAATATTCTTGAAGTACAAAATCTATGCAAGACCTATGGAAAAGGGGAAGCGGAAGTCCGGGCGCTTGACCATGTTTCCTTCTCCGTGGGCAAAGGGGAATTTATCGCAATCGTAGGCGAATCCGGTTCCGGAAAAAGTACGCTTTTAAATGTGGTGGGAGCGTTGGATAACCCGACCTCCGGGAAAGTGCTGATTGACGGGAAGGACATTTTTTCCATGCCCGAAAAGAAGCTTACGGTGTTCCGCCGCCAGAATATCGGGTTTATCTTCCAGTCCTTTAACTTGATCCCGGAGCTGAATGTAGAGCAGAACATTACATTCCCCTTGCTTTTGGATTACCAGAAGCCGGACCAGAAGTATGTGGAGGAGCTGCTGGAGATCCTGGGATTAAAGGAGTGCAGGAAGCACCTGCCCAGCCAGCTTTCCAGAGGACAGCAACAGAGGGTTGCAATCGGAAGGGCGCTGGCGGCCCGCCCTGCCATCATCATGGTGGATGAGCCTACTGGGAACCTGGATTCCAAGAACAGCCAGGAGGTCATCACCCTCTTAAAATCCATGTCGGCCAAGTACAGGCAGACAATCCTGATGATTACCCCCGTGTGCGGAACTGCTGCATACGGGGCTTTTTGTCTGTTATAATCTAGTAGTCCGTATCGGAAATCCTTGTGCATATTTCCGGTACGGACTACTAGTGTTCATTCCGGTAGTTGCGGTGAATATTTCCTGGAGCATATCACAGTAAACGCCTTTCACAACTTTCACGGATTCTTTCTTGTCTGCCGTAAACTGGTAAGTGCGGCGGTTCAACTGGCCTGCCGTGAACCTGAAAAAGTCCATTGTGTAAGTATCATCACCATTCAGGGTTATCCATAAGCGGTTCGCCCTGCTGTAGTTTTTGGGGAGCGTCATGCGCAGCGTATTGCCGTCCGCAAGGAGATTTTTTGCCCCGGTCATTGCCAGGAATTTGTTTCCGCCCAACTGTTCAAGAATTGTATCTGCAACTTTCATTTTGATTACCTCCGTTTGTTTCATTTGATGATACTATTATATACTTACGGAAGTATAAATTCAATAGGCAGAATAGACAAATATACTTCCGTAAGATTGTGGATTTTGTATACTTCCGTAGATGGAAAGGATATGGTATAATGGTGTATACAAAGCACAAGGAGGGAAAGCAGATGGCAGAGCAGCAGACAGAGGGAAAAAAGTGGACGATACCCAGGGGACCCGCAGCAACGGCGGCAAAAAATAGGCATAGGGATAAAAATTATGATAGGGCTGAAATGACGCTTCCTAAAGGAATGAAAGCACGCCTGGAAGAGATCGTGAAAGAACAGGGGTATAGTTCCCGTAATGACTATGTGGTAACGGCTATAAAAGAAAAGTATAAAAGGGATACAGGGGAAGATTTGATTCTGGAATAATCAGGAATAAAAAATGCTTGACTTTATACTTCCGTAAGTATATGATAGAATTATCAAAGGAAAAGGAGGTAATGGCGCATATGGAAATCAGGTATGATAAAGCGGCAGTCAAGTATTTGCAGGGGCTTCCGCAGAAACTAAGGGATTCCATAAGGGACGCAATCAAGGGACTGACACAGAAGCCGCCCAAAGGTGATATAAAACCTATGCAGGGTTATAAAGACGGCAGACACCGTTTAAGGGTTGGAAAGTACCGTGTGATCTATCGGTATACACAAGATGGAGAAGTGGAAATACTGATTGTTATGGAGATCGGGAGCCGTGGAGATATTTACAAATAGAATGGAGGTTGAGAGCATGACACAGGTAGTACAGGAATCAGTTAAAATGCTGGAAATGCTGCCGGAGAGCGAACAGGAATTTGCAAGCCAGTTTATCAAGCGGCTGGTGCTTGCCTGGGACCCGGATTTTACAAAACTGACACCAGAAGAGCGGAAGCGGCTGGAAGCGGCAGAGCAGAGGGTAGACAGTGGAGAATATGTAAAAGACAGTGAAATAAGCTGGTAAGAATAGGCGGTTGCAGGCTGAAAAAGGCAGGCAGCCGCCTTGTTTTTCTGGTGTGTCCGTTTCGGTCACATACTGTTACTAACTATATAGCGCCGACGGGAAACCTTGACAGCCGTACCGGGGCAGATATTATGAATTTGTTGCAGGAGATCAACCGGGAGAGCAGACAGACACACATGTCAATTAAGAAATTTGTAATAGTGAGGATGCAGGAGATAGATATTTATTCCGACGTGGATGGTAGATTATAGCGTTGAGCCATCGTTAATGAAGTTTGGAGAGAAAATCTTTCTAAAGATTTTGGAAATTTATCTAAAAAGTATGGTAATGGAGCCGTAGGTTACTTTCATTTTGATCTCCTACAATGGCAGGAGGGACAAGCAGCCAAAACTGCTTGTCCCTCCAGGTAATGGAGCTAACGCCCCTCACCTGGTAGTCGCTTAGGGGGCCTATCGTATGGGCCTATTTCAGAAATCTCCGAAAAAGAAAGACCATCCAGGGCATAGAGCAAAAACCGCTCCCGCTGGGTACCGGTGCAGAGGGCAAGCACCGCCAGAATTTCATCCAGCGTTTCCCGCTGGCAAATCAGTTTTTCCGGGGTAGCGCAATAGGGCAAGCGGCCCTCCGTAGCGATTATGTACTCGTCAAATTCCCATTCGTCCCAATGCCGAAGCTGTTCGTGGGCAAGGTTCTCCGCCGTGTGGTCGGCCTGGGAGAGATATTCATAGACCTCCACCGACACGGACACAGCCTGCCCATAGTAGTTGATGGTAATTTCCATCGTCCTTTCCTCCGTTCAGATTTTTGGGGGTCTGAACGGGGGCTTTTTTCTTTTGCCGTCGTGCGGCAGACATTAGGAGTATGTATATGTAGCGTGCTGACGCCTATATGTGTCGTTGTCTTTTTGGCTCAATTCTTTTTCTATCTGTGTCAATTTTGCTTTCAAATCCTCTATTTTGCTTTCCTCTGTTTCCATGTTGATTTGCTGCTCCAGCTCTTGTTTCTGCTTTTTTAGTTTTTCAATCTCACGGTCAACCTTATCGGTATTGCAGGTGCAGCTTTGCCCATTTTTGTCAGAGCCGCTTTTTTCCGGCCCTTCTTTTTTGTCCCGATCAGAGGCATCTGGGGCATCCTCTGCCAACTCCGGGTCATCAAAATAGATTTTAGGCTTGCCGTCCTCGTCTTTGCGCAGCCAATAACGCCCTGATGGTTCCGGTTTTTCCTCCGGAACATATTCATCCATCACAGGTTTTTGGTGGCGCAATTGGGTTTCATCTTCGGGTTGCTGGACTCTTTTCGGTTCATCCACACCAGCAATCGGCACAGACGGCTGCGCTGCGCCAGAATTTATTCCAGAAATAGACTGCACAATATATTCCTCCAATCCACAAGATAGGTAACTGTTATGTTATTATCAGTTTACCCCGCAAAAAAAGAATTTCAAGGCCTTTGTATTGAAGTGCTCTCTGGATGTATTGAAATGTTCAGCAACACGTTCAAAGAGAACCGCCGTTCAATTTTCTCTGTCAGCATCGCACCGTGATATTTCTCTGTTACAGCTTTGATATTGGAAAGGCCGGTTCCATTCAAACGGTTCCTCGGCTATGACCGGGGCGAGTGAATTTCTGCGAAGGTTGGAGTGGATGAATATTACTCGGAGGTTCTGCCGGAGGATAAAGCGGATTTTGAGAGAAAAGAAAAAGAAGCAGGCAGGAAGGTAATCATGGTTGGGGATGGGATTAATGATTCTCCGGCACTTTCTGCAGCGGACTGGTAAAAAGAATCCGGAAGAATTACGTTCAGATTATTGGAATCAATTCCGGGCTGATTCTGCTTGGGGTCAGCGGAAGGATACAGCCCACCACATCGGCTATGGTGCACAATGCTTCTACGTCGATGATTGGGGTTAACAGTATGAAAAATTTGTTGAAATAGTTGGAAAAGACTCATAGAAATAATAAGAGAGGATATTGCAAAAGGGGCTGGTTTTGCAATATCCTCTCTTTACAGCGCTGTCATATGGAAGTCTAAAAAAGCTGATAATGAGAATTTTTTATTATTCTGTGCGTTTAAAAATAAGGAAGGTAATTTTAGCGCTATTTTACAGTGCACTGTAAGCGCTGAATCCTTCCTGTATCATGATATCATTGCTTATTTTAGTAATTCATCATAAGTGGTATTCAGACAATTGCGGATTGCACGAAGCTGTGAGCCGGAAATATGCTGTATGCCTCGCTCGATTTTAACCAAGGATTCCCTGGTGATATTAATACCTTCAAGCTGTAAGAGGCGTACAAGCTCTGTCTGTCCGATGCCGGCTTCCAGGCGTATCTTTCGGATATTGCTTCCGATCTCAATCCCTGCCTGCTTTATCTTTTGTTCCATAATAATTGCCTCTTAAAATAGGACCGAAACCGGTCCAATTTTCCTTTATCATACCTTTGGCGAATGATATAATGGGACCAGAACTAGTCCACTTTTGATGATGGGCAAATATTTGGAATGTTAGCAGCTTTAGCCTTGTTAATTTAGAACACCGTGATTCTGTTCATGCTGAGCGATGGCCTGACGAATCAGATAGAGGATTTCCCCGTTTATGGAGCGTCCTTCAAATTCCGAAAGGCTTTTCAGCTTTTTGTGTGTCTCTGAATCAATGCGTAATCCCAAATGTTTATCTCTTTCCATAGTACTCCTTTATGCTTATATTAAGTTCAAAATAAGTTCCCAATATAAGTACATTTTAAGTACAACTGTATGTGAAATGTTCAAAATGGACTTGAAATAAGTACAAATTATTTTTATAAGAAAGGATGGAGGGAGATTGTTATGAAAAAGAGAGAACCGCATTATTATCGAATTAGGGTATGGGTGTTTTGGGGGGTGATAGGAGTTTTTGTAAGCCTTATAGGGGCAGCATATTTTAAGGAAGATTTACATGATTGGTGGATTTGCAGCAGGGGGAGGGAAGAGGTTACCTTTGATGAGATGGAGTCAGAGCTGGAGAATAAAGGGGAATGCTTTCTTTGCGGTTACAGCAGCCAAAGCCTTAGAGAACAATATGAAACATCCGATGGTGTGGGTGTGATTTCTCTGAATGACTGGTATGTTTTAGAGTTTCAAGGGAAAGGCTATGGCGGAGCGGACTCGGAGGATACAAGGGACAGGGGTCTGTCTACTACCTTCGGGAATACCGGGGAGATTACTTATTGTTCAAAAGGCAATCCTGCAAGAGGAATGGCATCCATCGAAATCACATTGCCGGATGATTACAGCTTAGATTCAACAATCATTCAGAATAATCTGTGCCAGGAGTGTTTGGACAAGATCGGAGAATCCCTGAGATACGACAAATGGAAAAACGAAAAGAAAGAAGCAGTACCTTTGTGCATGGTAGACTTAAAAACCTTGGAAATCTATTCTCTGCAGGATTGGCACAGAGGCTGCACGATTCGGGACTATTGGATTGAGATAGAGCCGGAGAAAGGGAAAATGGGGATAAAATTGTTTTCTGTCCCAATAAAAAATAAATAAAATGGCAAAATAGAATCTAAAAAATTGATAGGAACTTTTAAGTGTTTTTGATACAATGAAACAAATATTGAAAAATACAAGGAGATAAAGCAATGGCAAATTTAATGCTGAAAAGAACAATAATGGAAGTGGTTGACAATCAGCTGAAAGCAAATGATCCGCCATGTACAAGGGATACTTATGAAAAACTATTAAATGCCGGGTATTCAAAGTCAGAAGCGAAGGATAAAATCGGAGCAGTAGTTCTGACTGAAATCTATGATATTTTGAAGGAAGGACAATCCTTTGATGAAAAAAAATTTAAGAACAGTCTTGAAGAGATGTTAAAGCAGAGCCTTGATTTTGAAGACATTCATCATATAGAAACGGAATGGGACAAATGGGATGATTTGATTCAAATGGGATATGAATGCTTTGAAAATCAAAAAGCAGCAAAAGGTCTGCGACTTTGGCAGGATGCATGGAATGTTTTTTGCTCTATTATGGAAGACAGTATAGAAACAGATACTCTCTATGGATTGATGGATGCACTTGATTTTGCATATCCGATAGATGAATGGCTTCAGGATTACGAGATGGAATTGAGCAGTGCCGGGAAGTATGAGGAAAGAATTGTATTTTGTCAAAAAGTATTGGAAATGTTTGACTGGCAGGAAGCGGATGACAGTTGTTTTCAGTGTGGTATTGGAGAATCTCTTTTTCGAGAAGGCAGGATTGCAGAGGCATATGAGCATTATGAAAAATGGCTGTCGGAGGATCCGCAAAACGCAAATGGAATCAATAGTTTAAGTTGGCTGCTTTTTGAAAACGGCGATGCCGGGAAGGCATATGAAGTGGTAAGAAAAGCAACATGGGGGATTTCCTGTTATAGGGATAATATATCTCTCTTTATGCATGCAAAACAATTGGCGGCCTATGTTGGAAAAGAAGATGAAAGTCAATGGTATCAACAGCAATTGGACAAATTCGAGGAATCTATTGGAAAACGGGGAATGCATGAAGATGTACTTTTTGATGAATTTACACTGCCCAAGCAGGTTCCGGTTGTGAAAGAAAAGAAAATATATCCAAATGATCCCTGTCCGTGCGGCAGCGGCAAAAAGTATAAGAAATGTTGCGGAAGGCGATGAAAAAATTGTATTTTCTAAAAAAACACTTGCAATTCCGGTACGGACAAGTATATAATAGTGCATGACAAAGGCGTCAAAAATAAGCGTGTGGCCTATGTCATGCGCTTGATTATTTTTTGTACGCTTTTTTTGTATGTATGCAAGATATAAAAGGAGGAGAGAAAACATGTCATACGTTGATGAGATTATTGAAGCGGTGGTTGCGAAGAACCCAAGCGAGCCGGAGTTCCATCAGGCAGTAAAAGAGGTATTAAATTCCCTAAGACCCGTGGTGGATGCCAATGAAGAGAAGTTCCGCCGGGAAGCACTTCTGGAGCGTCTGGTTGAGCCGGAGCGTCAGATTAAGTTCCGTGTACCCTGGGTAGACGACAAGGGCCGGGTACAGGTGAATACGGGCTACCGCGTACAGTTTAACAGTGCAATCGGACCCTACAAGGGAGGACTTCGCCTGCATCCGTCCGTAAACTTGGGTATTATTAAGTTTTTAGGCTTTGAGCAGATTTTCAAGAATTCCCTGACCGGACTTCCCATTGGCGGCGGCAAGGGCGGTTCTGACTTTGACCCCAAGGGCAAGTCCGATCGTGAGGTTATGGCTTTCTGCCAGAGCTTCATGACAGAGCTTTGCAAATACATTGGCGAGAACACGGATGTTCCGGCCGGTGATATCGGAACAGGCGCAAGAGAAATCGGTTATCTGTACGGACAATACAAGAGGCTGACCGGACTTTATGAGGGCGTCCTGACGGGAAAAGGTCTGTCCTACGGCGGTTCCCTGGCAAGAACAGAGGCAACGGGCTATGGTCTTCTGTATCTGACCCAGGAGATGCTGAAGATGAACGGTATTGATATTGCAGGCAAGACGGCAGCCGTATCCGGTTCCGGAAACGTAGCTATCTATGCCATCCAGAAAGCGCAGCAGCTTGGCGTTAAGGTACTGACCTGCAGCGATTCCAACGGATGGGTATATGATCCGGAGGGAATTGATGTGGCGGCCTTGAAAGAGATTAAGGAAGTTAAGAGAGCAAGACTGACCGAGTACAAGAACTATCGTCCGAACTCCGAGTACCATGAGGGACGTGGCGTATGGAGCGTAAAGGTTGATCTGGCACTTCCCTGCGCAACCCAGAACGAGCTTCATCTGGAGGATGCCAAGGCACTGGCAGCCAACGGCGTTACCGCAGTGGCAGAGGGCGCTAACATGCCTACCACTCTGGAAGCTACCGAGTACTTGCAGGAGCAGGGCGTTCTGTTTGCACCGGGCAAGGCGGCCAATGCAGGCGGCGTTGCAACCTCCGCACTGGAGATGTCCCAGAACAGCGAGCGCTTAAGCTGGACCTTTGAGGAGGTAGACGCAAAGCTTCAGGGCATTATGGTAAATATCTGCCACAACATGGCGGACGCAGCAGAGCGTTATGGTTATGCGAAGAACTATGTAATGGGAGCGAACATTGCCGGATTTGAGAAAGTCGTAGACGCTATGCTGGCTCAGGGCGTGGTATAGGGTATACCTTACCGGACGAAGTCCGCCAGCCCTGAAAGGGCATGAATTACGGTGTACTCGTAGGGTATACTTTAAAAGAGATGATCACGGAATAAATGGCATTCAGGCAGGACTGAATTAGCTTTTACAAGCACCGCATTTGTATGGCTGATTTGGTTCTGCCTTTTTGTTCAGAAAAATAGCAGATTGAAAAAATAGATGCAAATTCCTGTTGGAAATGAAAGAGTAAGTATTGCTTACTTGCAAAGCTCCCCATGCTTGCATGTGCGGGCACGGCAGTTACCGTGGGAAATGCCTGTGAGGAATTGAAAGGAATTGCGGATAAGGTTTGTGAAAGTGTGGAAAATGATGGTATTTATCATGAGCTGAAAAGAATGGGGATTATTGAATGAAGAATGTGTTAGATATCTGTTTCAAAGAAAATTACGGGAAAAACTTGGAAATTCCTTGACAAACATGCAATGGTCATTGTACAATTATACAGATATATTGTTTGATTTTTTAATTTTTTATGTGCATTTTCACAAACGAAGGGAGTGGAGTTATGATTCAAAATGGTTTTACCTACATAGCGTTCTTGATGTTCCTGGCAGGTATCCTGCTTGCTGCGGAGAAGTATACCAAGTGGAAAGTATTCAATTATGTTCCGCCGCTTGTATGGATCTATGTGCTGAACATGCTGTTCTGTACCATTGGAATGTTTGATTCCGAGGGCTGTTCCGCAGCCTTTGGCGCATTGAAGAACAATCTTTTGTATGCCATGATTTTTGTTATGCTGCTGCGTTGCGATATCCGCAAATTAGCGAAGCTGGGCGGCCGGATGGCGGCTATCTTTATGGGCGGCGCTGTTTCTATTATGCTTGGTTTCTTTATTGCTTTCCTGGTTTTCAAGGGAGCATTGGGAGGCGGCGAGACTATCTGGGGCGCAATGGCAGCCCTGTGTGCTTCCTGGATCGGCGGCTCTGCAAATATGGCGGCTATGGAGGCGGCATTTACCATTGATCCCGGTGCTTACGGCTGTGCACTGGCCGTGGATACGGTTTACTATTCCGTATGGATTGCCCTGCTGCTGATTATGGTTCGCTACGCAAGCAAATGGGATAAGTCCGTAAAGGCAGATACCTCCAAGCTTCAGGAGGTTGCCGATGCGGCTAACGCAGAGATTGAGAAAGAGAAAAAACGTGCTACGGCAAGTGACTGGATTTTCCTTATTGGTTTGTCTCTTATGGTTTCCGCTATTTCACAGATGGTTGGTGCGGCCGGAAATACGGCTTTGAAGGAAGTCGGACTGGCGATGTTTGATAAGGGAACCCTTACCACGGTATTTGTAACGATTCTGGGTCTTATCTGTGCTTTAAGTCCTCTTGGAAAGCTTCCGGCAGTGGAAGAACTCTCCAATATTTATCTGTATGCCGTTGTTTCCCTGCTGGCATCTACCGCTACACTGGTGGATCTGGTGAGTGCACCTCTGTGGATCGTGGCAGGCCTTGTGGTTATGATCATTCATATTGCGGTTATGTATCTCCTTTCCAAGCTGTTCCACTGGGACTGCTGTATGGTTTCCACTGCGTCACTGGCAAATATCGGCGGAAGTGCATCTGCACCCATTGTGGCATCCGCTTACAATCCCTCTTATGCCGGTATCGGTGTATTGATGGGAGTTTTGGGAGCGGCAGTCGGAAACTTCTGCGGCCTGGCCATGGGATATTTGATGCAGATGTTTATTTAGGTAAAAAAGAGATGCAAAGCATTGAACAGTATTGCTGTATGCTTTATAAATGACAATTTATTGTCATAATTTTAAACAGGATAGAATTTAAATGGTTCTTCGCCTGGGAAAGTTGGGTGAAGAACCACTGTTTTATATGGACTACTAGTATACCTTGCATCTGGAGGATTGAAAATTCTTTATTCATATGGAGACAGAAAAGTTTCATGGCATTATAACGGGGAGAGGAGGGGAGAATGTGCATATGAATGACTGCTTTCGTTATCTTCATGTGGGGCTTCCGGATGATATTTTGCAAAAGAAATTTTATGGGGATCTGGAAGGAGCCGTGAGGCTGATTGACAGGCGGCTGGCATGGGATGACATACCGGAGGCGATGCGCTGCTGCCTTATGGCTCAACGGGAAATGATATTGCGAAGAACGGAGGATTATCCCTATACAAAGGAAGAAGCCCTTGCTGTGGTTCGGGAGCATATTTCTGATTTTTCGGAGGAAGAGTTTGAGGAGCGTGTGGATGCCGGAAGGATCGGATGGATTTATCTGAATGGGGAGAGACGCTTCTTTAACCGCTTTTTTCAGAGTATGTGTAAGGCGGAGCCTGCCTTTGGGGAACGGGCCGGTGTGCGGCTTCCGGGTGTGGAGAGCGCAGGAAAGGGATCTGCAGAAGAGGGGCGGTTAGACCGCTGTGCCCGTCTGATGCGTGAGAGAGGAAAACTGAGCAACCGCATTCGGATTCGGGCCGGTGTTCGCATGAAGGATGAGGTTTTTAATTCCGGGATGTTTGTGCGTGTTCACCTGCCTATTCCGGCAGCCTGTGAGCAGCAGAGTGAGATTGTGATTGAGAAGATATTTCCGGCAGGGGGAAAGCCGGCCCCGAAGGATGCGCCCCAGAGGACAATTTGCTGGGAGATGAGCCTTGAGGAAAACCAGGAATTTTATGTGGAGTATTCTTATGTGCATACGGCTCGTTACCATGATGTGGAGCAGATGCAGAAAGAGGGGCTTTCCCTTACCTGTGTCCAGCCGGACTTCTTTACGGGGGAGGAGACGCCCCATATTCTGTTTACGCCCTACCTCCGGGAGCTTGTGAAAGAGCTTACCAGGGGAGCTGCAGAGCCGCTGGAAAAAGCCCGTAGGTTTTATGATTTTATTACTCTGCAAATGAAATATACTTTTATGCCTGCTTATTTTGGGCTGGAGCAGATTGCGGAAGCCTGTGCGAGAAACTTTACGGGGGACTGCGGTGTGTTTGCTCTGCTTTTCTTAACTCTCTGCCGGTGCGCAGGGATTCCGGCCTGCTGGCAGAGCGGACTTACGGCGGAGCCGGATTTCTGCGGAGCCCATGACTGGGTGCGGTTTTATGTGGAGCCTTACGGGTGGCTGTATGCGGATCCGTCTTACGGAACTGCGGCGGTGAGGGCAAAAAACGAGGAGCGGAGACGGTTTTATTTCGGTAATCTGGATGCCTATCGTATGGCGGCGAACAATGCATTCCAGGCGCCTTTTACCATTGATAAAGAGCATTGGCGGGCAGACCCCTATGACAATCAGCTGGGAGAGATGGAAGTGGTTGACCGAGGGCTGCGTTATGGGGAATTTGAGCGTAACAAAGAGGTTTTGTTGTGTGAGGAATTAGAATAGTCCGGCTAAGAAATGTTGAGCGTTTAACAGAAATATTTACCCTTTCGTACTGTTGCGCAGCAACTTAAAAAAAGGAGGATACTATGAAAATAACAGATGTAAGACTTGGAATATTATCCGTACCCTTGAGGGTGCCATTTAAGACGGCGCTGCGTTCTGTTTCCGGTGTGGAGGATGTTATTGTGGAGATTCACACGGATTCGGGACAGATAGGCTATGGGGAGGCGCCGCCTACCGGCGCTATAACGGGCGACACCACCGGCGCTATTATCGGGGCCCTTAAGGATCATCTTATCAAAACCATCATAGGAAGAGACGTGGATGATTTTGAGGAGCTGATTCAGTCGGTAAACAATTGCATTGTGAAAAATACCAGCGCAAAGGCAGCCGTAGACATGGCTTTGTATGATTTGTACGGTCAGCTCTACAAGCTTCCCGTTTACAAGCTCTTTGGCGGAAGCCGCAGCAAGATTGTGACGGATATTACCATCAGCGTCAATGACCCGCAGGTTATGGCGGAGGATACAAGGAATGCGGTGGAGCGTGGCTATGATACTTTGAAGGTGAAGGTGGGCGTGAATCCGGATCTGGATTTGGCCCGTCTGACTGCTGTGCGTGAAGCGGCCGGACCGGAACGGCAGATCCGCATTGATGCAAACCAGGCATGGAATCCCAAGCAGGCAGTGCGGCTTCTGAACCAGATGCAGGAAAAGGGCCTGGGAATTGAACTGGTGGAACAGCCGGTGCCGGCTCACGATTTTGAGGGACTGAAGTTTGTGACTGAGCGCTCCTATGTGCCGGTTCTGGCAGATGAGAGTGTATTTTCTCCTGAAGATGCGGTTAAGATTATGCAGATGGGAGCGGCGGACCTTATCAATATCAAGCTGATGAAGTGCGGCGGACTTTACAATGCTTTAAAGATTGCCACGGCAGCGGAGCTTTACGGAGTGGAATGTATGATTGGCTGCATGCTGGAGGCGAAGATCAGTGTGAACGCAGCGGTTCATCTTGCCTGTGCTAAAAGTATTATTACAAAGATTGACCTGGACGGGCCGGTACTTTGCAGTGAGGACCCGATTTTGGGCGGCTCCGTATTTGAGGAAAAGGTGATTACGGTTTCCAGGGAGCCGGGACTTGGGATTCGTGGAATTGACGGGCTGAAGTATTTAGACTAAGGATATATGGAGAAAGGGGCTGTCGGGAAATAAGACATCAGCCATTTCTATACCCTGTGTTCGGACGGTTTGTGTACATTCTGTCTGCTCTGTACGGACATTAAAAAGCAATATCCGTACATATCAGACAGTCTGTACACAAACAGCCGGACACTGGATATCAGAAAAGTCTTCTGTCTTATTTCCCGACAGCCCCTTTTTGTATGGTGTGCCGGTCATGAATATAAAGTAGTTCTTTTGCGGCTTGCCACCCATCTATATTTCATGTATCATGGTAAGAAACGATAAAATGATTCCGGTTTGCCGCTGTAAAGGGGAGAAATCTACGGAATTGTTATAAATTTATTTTTCCAAAAAAGAAAGCGAGGGAGCATATGAATTTTCATCCAAACAGTACGTTGTTATTTATTTTAGCAGGGGCAGTGATTGTATTCGTCATTGCCCAATCATTGTTTTTTCTGATTCGGGCATTCCGACGGGGAAAGGAGCTTGGCATGGACATGGGGCAGCTTCGCAAAACCGTATTGTCCACAGCCGTATTTACCATCGCTCCGGCGGTGTCCATTCTGCTGGGCGTTATTACACTGTCAAAATTTCTGGGACTGCCCCTGCCATGGCTGCGTCTAAGCGTCATCGGAGCCATCACCTATGAACTGCCGGCGGCGACATCCACGGCCAATGCCCTTGGAATATCCCTCTCGGAGACTGTGACAGACCCTTCCGTGTACACGGCGATTGCCTGGGTTATGACCTTAGGCATCTTCCCTGGGCTTATTTGGGTGCCCCTGTTCATTAAGAGAATCCAGGGCGGTCTGATGAAGATTAAAAATAAGGACGGTAAATGGGGAGACATCCTTATGACTGCCATGTTTCTGGGCATGATTTCCGCATTCCTGGGAATGGTGTTTGCGGATATCCGATCGGGCCTTAAGGGATGGATTCCTATCTTTGTACTGCTGTTTTCTGCACTTCTTATGGGAATCTGCGGAATCCTTATAAAAAAATGCAATATAAAATGGCTGGAAAATTACGCCTTGCCTATCAGTATGCTTGGAGCCATGGCGTTTGCAGCAGTGATTACGCCGATGTTTTAAAGGCAGTACGATACAAAAACTTCGGAACCGGAATAGAAAGGAAGAACTATATGAATAAAAGAAGCTACGAAGATATGACACATATTTATGGGCGCATCTGGATTTTGAGTGCTCTGGGGATGATATTTGCTTATCCCATTATTGCCTGCATCTATTATGATGCCTGGCCGGGGTGGCGTCCGGTGCTCCAGGGACTTCTTGGAGTGGCGCCCATTTTCTGGACTGTGGGAATCATTGAGGTCATTACCTTTATCCCCATGCTTGGAACGGCAGGCTCCTATCTGGCCTTTGTAACGGGAAATCTTACCAATTTGAAGGTTCCGGCAGCCCTCACTGCCATGGAAAATGCAAAGGTAAAGCCCGGAAGCGATGAGGGAGAGGTGATTTCTACTATCGCAGTAGCAACCTCATCCATGGTGACAGTGCTGATTATCGCTCTCGGGGTGGCCCTGCTGGTGCCGCTGACACCGATTCTGGACAACCCGGCAGTCAAGCCTGCCTTTGACAATATTCTGCCCTCTTTGTTTGGAGGATTGGCAGTGGTGTATGTGAGCAAAAATTGGAAGATATCCATAGCGCCGCTGGTATTTATGATTGTACTGTTTTTGCTGGTGCCCTCCCTGGCAGGTTCTGTGGGCGTTCTGGTTCCTGTGGGGGCGCTGATTGCCATTGGCGCTGCAAGGATTTTGTACAAGAAAAATATGCTGTAGGAGACGAAAGGAAGCAGGTGTGGAGATATGTTATGGTATGTACTTGGTATAGCAGGAGCAGTCATTATCATTTTTCTGGCAGTGATTCTTATCCGGGCGGCACAGTTTAATCCGAAGCCGGAGCTTACGCCGTCAATGAAAGAGGTGTCCCTGGATGAAAAAAAGATTGTAAAGGATATGCAGGAAATGATCCGCTGCAAGACTATTTCCTATAATGATGCGTCACTGATCGACGAGGCAGAATTTGAAAAATTCCGAGAGCTTCTTCCGGATCTTTATCCCCGGATTCACAAGACCTGTGAGCGGCTCTTTCTGGGAGTAAACGGAATCCTGTACCACTGGAAAGGGCGGGAGGCAGGAGATCCGGTTGTGCTGATGTCCCACTATGATGTGGTTCCGGTGGAGGAATCTCAGTGGGAGAAGCCGGCATTTGAGGCGGTCTGTGAGGACGGCGTGCTCTGGGGGAGGGGAACTCTGGATACAAAGGGAACCCTGTGCGGCATTTTGGAGGCTGCGGAAAAGCTTATAGGAGAGGGCTTTGAGCCAAAGCATGATATATATTTTGCATTTTCCGGACAGGAAGAGATCAACGGTTCAACCTGCCCGGCCATGGTGGACTGGTTTGAGGAACGGGGCATTCATCCGGCTATGGTTGTAGATGAGGGCGGAGCCGTGGTAGAAAATGTATTTCCAGGTGTGAACCGGGAATGTGCCCTCATCGGAATTGCGGAAAAGGGCCTGACAAATATTGAATTTCATGCAAAAAGCGGCGGCGGTCATGCTTCTATGCCTCCGGTTCACACGATCGTGGGTGAGCTGGCTAAGGCTGTGGTGGATGTGGAAAATCACCCATTCCCCAGGCAGATGACAAAGCCGGTGAGGGAGATGCTGGACACCCTGGGACGCCGCTCCACCTTTGCATACAAGGTTCTGTTTGCCAATCTCTGGTGCTTTGAGGGTCTCTTTGACAAGGTCTGCCAGAAGTCCGGCGGCGAGCTCAATGCCATGCTGCGTACCACCTGTGCCATGACGAAGATGGAGGGCGGAAAGGCATTTAACGTGATTCCGCCAAAGGCTTCCATAGGCATGAACCTGCGCCTTATGGGGACGGATACGGTGGAATCCGCCCGTGCTTACCTTGAGCAGGTGATTCACAACCCCGATATAGAAGTAACGGTGTTTGAGGGAAGAAATCCCTCTGCGGATTCGGATACCTCCTGTCCGGAGTGGGGCGTACTGTGCCAAGCGGTGGCGGATACCTGGAAGGAGGCGCTGGTAGCCCCTTATCTTATGATGGCCTGCAGTGATTCCTGGCATTACTGCCGGATTACGGACCGGGTGTACAAGTTTTCGGCTATGAAGCTGTCCAAGGAGGAGCGAGCCATGATTCACGGCAACAATGAACGGGTACCGGTGAAAACGCTGGTGAAGACAGTGGAATTTTATGTGCGGTTAATGGAGAAGTGCTGAGCTATGCTTTTACTTAGCTGCTGAAAACCAGAGGAAAGTGAAGAAGGGTAGGGAGCTGCCTTGTTTTGGGCAGCTTCCGAAGATCTTTCAAGGGGCCCGAAAAAATTCTCATGAAGAGCAATCTCGTATTCGAGGCCGGGGCCATGGGCAAAATATGCTCCATTAAGAACCGCAAAGGAAAAATCATCCGCAAATCCGTTTTCATCCATCATGGTAACGTGTATTGCGGCGTTCAGTGAATGGTCTGTGTACCGAATGATTTCATCAGTCATTTCCCGGAGGATGCTTTCTGTTTCCCGGCGCTGGGCGCTTCGGAGGTTTTCTTCATCATTTTCGTAAGCTGCATAGAAATACATATTTAAAATATAGGGAAATTCCCGGAAAATGCTGTCATATTGAAGAGTGGGGAAGTAAATATGCTCCGCCAGAGAGTAATGCAGCCGTTGGTCAAACATTATGGATGTTTCCGGCACGTCGGGCATGGAAAAAAGTCGGTATGACTTAACATAAAGCGCACAGTCTTCCTCTTTGAGCCCCGGTATCCGCTCAGCTGCTTTGTCACGAAAATTTTCGTTATAATATTGCTCTGCTAAATCGGAGAAATACGCTTCGATGGTTTATGCAAGATGCTCCCTATCCGAACCTCTCCCGTTGCGGTTGTTGAAGATAAAGGTATGATCCTGCCCGTCAGCAGCGGAATAGGTGAGGGTCCACTCTGTGTAATGTGTCACAATGCTGGTATTTTCATATTCATCCCAAAAGGATTCTTCCTTTTCCACACCATCGGAGAGCACATATTCTTCCCCAAAGCAATTTTTCAGCATTGATTCGCATGTTTCCTGGATATCATCATGGCAGAAAAGCTCTCTTTTTCCAAAAACACAGCCTGTCAGAAGGACAGAGAGAGCAAATGGGATTAGAAGAGCGGTTGTAATTTTTCCGATTTTATTCATTTGGTGTCCTCTTTGTGCTGCGGAATTTTCCGGTGTGGAATTCCTGGCTGTTGCAAAATGGTGTATTTGCATGAATTGGAAATGAGGGGTGATGCTGGCTTTATTATACACCATTTGTTGGGCAAATGAAATTATAATTCTGAATAGTGGTAAGAACATTTTTTACGGTACAGCCGTAGAAAAATTGCATAGGTTATGGACAAAAAGTTCAAAATATATTGAGAAAATGGAATTTCCATGCTATTCTAAAAAACAGTGGGAGGTGGGGATATGCTGCAAAGGTTCAAGGTGCAAAATTTTAAAAATTTCCGGGATGAGCTGGTGTGGGATTTTTCCAACACAAAAAGCTATGAATTCCATCAGGAGCTTGTTCCGCAGGGGATTTTGAAAAATGCCATAGTGTTTGGGGAAAATGCCTCCGGAAAGACAAACCTGGGCTGGGCTCTTATGGATATTGTGATACATTTGACAGATTCCATGAAAAATATTGCAAACTATCGCAATTATGTGAATTTAAACAGCAATGATCAGCTTGCTCATTTTGAATATACCTTTTGTTTTGATGGGAATTTACTGGCTTACTATTATGAAAAAGAAGAGGTAGGAAAGGTTCTGCGAGAGAAAGTAAGCATCAACCATCGTGAGGTGCTGTCAGCAGATCTTGGATATGAAGCAAAGGTCCATTTGAAAGGGGCTGAGGGATTAAATCTGGATATGTGGGACGGCTCCATTTCTTTTGTAAAATATGTGGCAAGAAACACGGTTCTGGATAAAGATGATGCGGACAGCAGGGCTTTTATGCAGTTTATCCGGTTTGTTGAGCATATGTTCTGGTTCAGCAGTGCGGATGGAAATAATTATATAGGATTCAGCAATCGGGTAGGGAGTATTGGAAAAAATATCGTGGAGCTGGATGCGGTAGATGAGTTTCGGGAATTTTTGCATGAGCTGGGAATTGATGTGGAACTAGTCATAGGGGACGATGCGGAAGGAAAGAATTTGTACTGCCGTTATAAAAATAAACTGGTTTTATTTCAAAATATCTGGTCCAGTGGAACAAGAGCTCTGGCATTTCTGTTTCTGTGGTATCTGCAGATGAGGGATATGTCTTTTGTATTTATTGATGAGTTTGATGCCTTCTACCACTATGAACTGGCGGAAACTGTAGTACGCAAGGTGCTTGCTCTGGATACACAGGTGGTATTTACTTCACACAATACGGATTTGATGACAAATGAGCTTCTGCGGCCGGACTGTTATTTTGAATTAAGCGACAATCAAATAAAATCCTTTGCGGATAGAACCTCAAAAGCATTACGCCAGGCCCACAATATACAGAAAATGTACAAAGCAGGAGCATTTGATGAGAGATAGAAAGAAACATATCGCTTTTGTGTACGAAGGAGAAAAGACGGAAAAAGTACTGGTAGATCGGATGAAGGAGTTGTTTTTTCAAGATATTGCGGATGTACTTATTTTTTCTTTTCCGGCATGCGGTAATATTTATATGATTTGGAACAAGCTTCGGGAAAATGAATTTGAGATTGATGTTATTGACGCTATCCGGGAGATAAGTCCAAAAGCAGAAGAGATTTTGGAGGGTTATTCTCCAAGAGATTTCTCGGAGGTATATTTGTTTTTTGACTATGATGCTCATAATGATAATCTGCCGCAGGTTTACCGGAATACGGATGTAGTACAGGAGATGCTTCATGCCTTTGACAATGAGACGGAAAATGGGAAGCTCTATATTTCTTACCCCATGATCGAATCTCTTCGGGAAATGAATACAAAGATAGAGGATTATAAGAGCTTATATGTGCCGATTGATGAATTGATTCATTATAAACAGTATGTCTCTGAGGAATCGAATTTCAGAATTTCGGTTGTCTTACACGAGAGCAATGGGAGGCGGCCTGCCGTGGATCAGTAAAAAGAGCACATTTGATTGTAAGCTTTCAAGATGAGCTTCCTACATATCATTACTTTTTAAATGAATTGACACAGAAAAAGATTTATGAAGCACAGAGGGAACGGTTTGTGAAGCTTAATCATATGGTAGGGGTGCTGAACAGCCTTCCCTTATTTTTACTGGAATATTTTGAGGAAGAATTTTGGAAACGTGTTATTTGCAGAGAGAATGAAAAGGAGCAACCGTATGAAAATAGTAATTCTGGACGGCTATACGGAGAATCCCGGTGATTTGAGCTGGGAGGCATTTGAAAGGCTTGGAGAGCTGGCCCTTTATGACCGTACCCCCGTAAAGGATAAAAAAGAGATAGAAAGCCGTATTGGGGATGCGGAAATTGTGATTACGAATAAAACTCCGCTGACACGGGAGATTATAGAAGCCTGTCCCCGGATTCGCTATATCGGCGCACTGTCTACAGGCTACAATGTGATTGATATTGAAGCGGCAAAAGAGCGGGGGATTCCGGTGAGCAATATTCCGGCTTACGGAACGGATGCGGTGGCGCAGTTTACCTTTGCGCTGCTTCTGGATATCTGCCACCATGCGGCCCACCACAGCCGGGCGGTCTATGAGGGACGCTGGAGCGCCTGCCCGGATTTTTGCTTCTGGGATTATCCCCTTATGGAACTGGCGGGAAAAACCATGGGAATCGTCGGCTTTGGCCGGATTGGCCAGGCCGTAGGGAGGCTGGCGAATGCTTTTGGCATGAAGGTTTTGGCTTATGCGCCTCATAAAAGACCGGAGCTGGAAACGGAAAGCTGTCATTATGTTGAGCTTTCGGAGCTTTTGGCTAAGTCGGATATAGTATCTCTTCACTGTCCCTTATTTCCTGCTACGGAGGGGATGATTAATAAAGAGAGTATTGCAAAAATGAAGGACGGCGCCATTCTGCTGAATACGGGCCGAGGCCCCTTGATTGTGGAGCAGGATCTTGCCGATGCCCTGAACAGCGGCAAGCTGTATGCTGCCGGACTGGATGTGGTGTCTGTTGAGCCGATTCAGGAGGATAATCCGCTGCTGAAAGCCAAAAATTGTTTGATTACACCGCATATTGCATGGGCATCTAAGGAAAGCCGCCAACGGCTTATGGATACGGCGGCAGGTAATCTGAAAGCGTTTTTGGCAGGAAAGCCGGAAAATGTAGTGAATCCTTAATAATGAGTATTCAATGAAAAACAGAAAGCATGTGCAAACTAAGGAAACACCCTATGGGTATCCCTTTAAGCATAAAAAAACATGTGCAAATTAAGGAAACACCCTATGGGCATCCCTTTATGCACAAAAACCATGTGCAAATTAAGGAAACACCCTACGGGCATCCCTTTATGCACAAAAACCATGTGCAAGTCAAGGAAAGGATAATATCATATGGAAGAAATCCGTTTAAATAAATTCTTAAGCGAAGCAGGCGTATGTTCCCGGCGTGAGGCGGACAGAATGATTGAGGAGGGCCGTATCACAGTTGATGGGAAGAAAGCTGAGACGGGCATGCGTGTGCGGCCGGATCAGGAGATTAAGGTGGGGAAAAAAGTAATCTCCATGAGCCGGGAAGAGGAAGTGCTTCTGGCTGTTTATAAGCCCCCCGGCGTGATCTGCACCACAGATCGGAGAGAGAAACGAAATATTGTAGACTATGTAGGCTATCCCACCCGAATCTACCCAATCGGAAGACTGGATAAGGATTCTGAGGGGCTGATTTTGATGACGAATATCGGCGGTCTTGTGAATAAAATGATGCGTGCCGCCAATTACCACGAAAAAGAATACCTGGTGACGGTCCATAAGCCGGTGACAGAGGCGTTTTTGGAGCGGATGGCAAAGGGCGTCCGCATCCGCAAGGAGGAAAAGGGCGAGGTACTCTTGGATGCCATGACAAGGCCCTGCCAGGTGGAGAAGCTTGGAAAATACAGCTTCCGCATTATTTTAACCCAGGGGCTCAACCGGCAGATTCGGCGTATGTGTGAGGCTTTGGGGTATCAGGTTACCCATTTAAAGCGGGTTCGGGTTCTGAATATTGAATTAAAAGGTATGCATCCGGGCACCTGGCGGAAAGTGACGGATAAGGAGCTAAAGGAGCTGCTGGAACTGCTTAGGGGCTCCGCAGGATGAAAGGACATTTCTCTATGCACAAAAGGCATGTGCAGATCTAAGGAAACGTCCTACGGCATCCCTCTATGCACAAAAAGCATGTGCAGATCTAAGGAAAGGAAGCAATAACAATGGAAGAGAAAAAGGCGAGAATGAGAGAACTGGTAGGACTTCTGAACCAGGCCGGACGGGCTTATTATCAGGAGGCCCGGGAGATTATGAGTAATTATGAGTATGACAAGCTCTATGATGAGCTTCTGGCATTGGAAAAGGAGACGGGAACCACCCTGTCGGGAAGTCCCACAGCCCATGTGGGCTATGAGGTCCTAAGCGAGCTTCCTAAGGAGCGGCATGAAAGCCCGATGCTTTCTCTGGACAAGACCAAGGAGGTACAGGACTTAAAGGAATGGATAGGAGAGCATAAAACCCTCCTTTCCTGGAAGCTGGACGGCTTAACCATTGTGCTGACCTACCGGGAGGGGCAGCTTTTTAAAGCAGTTACCCGGGGAAATGGTGAGGTGGGCGAGGTTATTACCAACAATGCCAGAGTGTTCCAAAACATTCCCCTGCAGATTCCCTATGAAGGAGAGCTTATCCTTAGGGGAGAGGCGGTAATTGGCTACAAAGAATTTGAACGGATCAATGAGGAGATTGAGGATGCGGATGCCAAATATAAAAACCCCCGCAACCTGTGCAGCGGGTCTGTACGGCAGTTAAACAATGAGATTACAGCAAAGAGAAATGTGAATTTTTTTGCATTTTCCCTGGTGTCGGCGGAGAATGTGGATTTTGAAAATTCCCATGAAAAGCAGTTTCTCTGGCTTCGGGAACAGGGCTTTGAGGTAGTGGAATATAAGGTTGTCACAGCAGAAAATCTGGAAGAAGCAGTTTCCTGGTTTTCGGAGCATATTTCCGAAAATGATTTTCCGTCGGATGGTCTGGTGGCGGTTTATGATGACATTTCCTATGGTCATTCTCTCGGAAGAACAGCCAAGTTTCCCCGGGATTCCATGGCATTTAAATGGGCGGATGAGATTCGGGAAACGCATCTTTGGGAGATTGAGTGGAGCCCGTCCAGAACGGGGCTTATCAATCCGGTGGCGATCTTTGAGCCGGTGGAATTGGAGGGCACCACGGTAAGCCGTGCCAGTGTCCACAATATCAGTATTTTAAGGGCTCTTGAGCTTGGAATCGGCGATACCATAGAGGTTTACAAGGCCAATATGATTATTCCTCAGATTGCGGAAAACCAGACACGAAGCGGTACGGTAGAGATTCCCCGGGCCTGTCCCGTATGCGGGGGTGCAACAGAGATCCGCAAGGTGAATGATGCGGAATCTCTGTACTGTACCAACAGCGAATGTCAGGCCAAGAAGATTAAGTCCCTCACCCTTATGGTCAGCCGGGATGCGCTGAACATTGAGGGGCTTTCCGAGGCTACCCTGGAAAAATTTATTGCAAAAGGCTTTATCCATGAGCCGGCGGACATTTTCAGGCTAAAGCGCCATCGGGATGAGCTGGTAACGCTGGAGGGCTTTGGGGAGAAGTCCTATGAAAATCTTATGGCAAATGTGGAAAAGGCCAGGAGCACTACTCTGGCTAAGGTGATCTACAGTCTGGGCATTCCGAACATCGGCCTGGCCGGGGCAAAGCTTATCTGCCGGGAATTTGACAGTAAAGTGGAGGCC
The DNA here is from genome assembly GCF_036941035.1 of Candidatus Merdisoma sp. JLR.KK006. Classification (NCBI taxonomy): domain Bacteria; kingdom Bacillati; phylum Bacillota; class Clostridia; order Lachnospirales; family Lachnospiraceae; genus Candidatus Merdisoma; species Candidatus Merdisoma sp. JLR.KK006. The sequence goes on from NZ_JAYMNS010000030.1 coordinate 26,102, forward strand.
ATGCTTGCCGCCGCCCCGGAGGAGCTGGCAGCCATTGACCGGGTGGGAGATGTGATTGCGGAAAGCTTTGTGAGCTATTTTCAGGATGAAGGTAAAAGGGAGCGCTTTTTCAACCTGCTGTCGGAGCTTACCATTGCCCGGGAGGAAAGGGCGGAGGATGAACAGCAGACCTTAAAGGGAAAGGTGTTTGTCATCACCGGAAGCCTTAATCATTTTTCCAACCGCAGCGAGCTTAAAGAGCTGATTGAACAGAAAGGAGGGAAAGTGACCGGAAGCGTAACGGGGAAAACGGACTATCTGATTAACAACGATACAACCTCCGGTTCCTCCAAAAATAAAAAGGCGAAGGAGCTGGGGGTGGCGATTATTTCGGAAGAGGAGTTTTTGAAATTATGAAAAAGGACGGGAAGATTGTATTTTTTGACATCGACGGAACTATTTTTGAGCAGGGGAAGGGAACCCCAGACAGCACAAGGGAGGCTTTAAGGCTTTTGAAAGCAAAGGGGCATATTCCGGTGGTCTGTACGGGGCGCTCTATTGCAAGTGTATTTCCGGAAATTTTGGACCTGGATTTTCCGGCTGTTATAGCAGGAGCCGGAACCTATGTGCAGTATGAAGGAAAGGTGATTCGCAATCTGCTTCTTGACCATGGGCTTGTGGAGCGGACGGTGCCCCGGCTGGAGGCAGCAGGATGCGCCCTGGTACTGGAGGGACCGGAATATTTAAGCTATCGAAAGGAGGGAAAGGCAGCCGAATTTTACAATGTTTTGAACCGGCTTCACAGGGAGTATCCCCACCGGATCAAGGAGATGGAGCCGGGGAAGGATGAGGCCAATAAAATATCGGCCAGAATTGCGGATTGGGAGGCGTTTGAGGCATTGGCGCCAAAGCTTCGCAATGACTTTTCCATTGTCCGCTATGAGAACTTTCCTTTTGTGGAAATGATGCCTGCCGGTATCAATAAGGCGGAGGGGATTCGGGTGCTGATTGAATATTTGGGGATTCCGCATTCGAATACATATGCATTTGGGGATGGACCAAATGACTTAGAAATGTTACAATATGTACAGTACGGAACGGCTATGGGCAATTCGGAGGAAAGTGTTCTTAAGATGGCTGAATATAAGACGGAGGGAATCTGGGAGAACGGGGTTTATCTGGGGCTCAGGCGTTACGGACTTATCTGAGGGGTATCCCTTTATGCACAAGAAAGGAGCAAAAAAGCATGGATGATAAGTTGTATAATGTATTGAATTGGCCCAGGATTGAAGCTATGGTTTATTCTGAAGAGGATCAGCCTTACCAGATTCTGGGACCTCACAGAGTGGCAGGAGGAGTTTTGATTCAGGCTTTTTTGCCCACTGTAGTGAAGGCATGGGTGCTGGTACATACCAATAAGAGGCTCTACCCCATGGAGAAAGTAGACGAGAGCGGTTTCTTTTCCGTTCTTATGCCGGGAAGACAGTACCCGGAGTATAGCTATGTAATAGAGTATGATAATGGAAAAAAGGGAGAGATTCTGGATCCCTACTGTGTTGTACCCAAGATGTTTACCAAGTCGGATCTGGACAAGTTTGCAGCCGGAATTCACTATACCATTTATGATAAGCTGGGAGCCCATCCCATGCTCATGGATGATATGGAGGGAACCTACTTTGCGGTCTGGGCGCCCAATGCAATCCGAGTGAGCGTGGTGGGAGATTTCAATGCCTGGGACGGACGCTGCCATCCTATGCGGAGACTTGGAGATTCCGGTATTTTTGAAGTATTTCTTCCTGGAGTGGGAGCTGGGAATAAATATAAGTATGAGATTAAGACCAAAAGCAGACTGACTATGCTGAAAGCGGATCCCTACGCCAATGGAGCAGAGCTTAGACCTAATACGGCTTCGGTGATTCGGGATTTAACATACTACCATTGGAAGGATGCCGAATGGATGGAGCAGCGGAGGAAGACCAATTATAAGAAATCTCCCATGCTGATTTATGAACTGCATCTGGGTTCCTGGAAGAAGCCGGATCCGGAGTCCGGTCAGGAATTCTATAATTACCGTGAGATTGCAGAAGAGCTGGCGCCCTACGTGAAGGAAATGGGCTACACTCATGTGGAGCTGATGCCGGTTATGGAGCATCCCCTTGACGCCTCCTGGGGCTATCAGGTGACAGGGTACTATGCACCTACGGCAAGGTATGGAACGCCGGATGATTTTCGGTATTTTATGAACTATATGCACAACGAAGGTATTGGTGTGATTCTGGACTGGGTTCCGGCCCATTTTCCAAGGGACACCTTTGGAATGTCAGCCTTTGACGGAACTTGTCTCTATGAGCATTGGGATCCCAGACAGGGTTCCCATCCTCATTGGGGAACGCTGATCTATAACTACGGCCGTCCCCAGGTAAAGAATTTCCTGATTGCCAATGCCCTGTTCTGGGTGGAGATGTATCATGCAGACGGAATCCGTATGGATGCAGTAGCTTCCATGCTGTATCTGGATTACGGAAAAAATGACGGAGAGTGGGTAGCGAATATCTATGGCGGAAAGGAAAATCTGGAAGCCGTAGAGTTCTTAAAGCATCTGAATTCCATTTTCAAGAAAAGAAAAGACGGAGCGCTTCTCATTGCAGAGGAATCCACTGCATGGCCCAAGGTTACGGAAGCTGTGGAAAAGGACGGCCTGGGATTTGATTTTAAATGGAACATGGGCTGGATGAATGACTTTATCGGTTATATGCATTACGATCCGGTGTTCCGGGCATATCACCATGGGGAGCTGACCTTCAGCATGATTTATGCTTACAGTGAGAACTTTATTCTAAGCCTTTCCCATGACGAGGTAGTCCATGGCAAGGCGTCCATGGTAGGCAAAATGCCGGGAGACAGGGATTCCCAGCTTAATAACCTTCGGGCTGCCTATGGCTACATGATGACCCATCCGGGTAAGAAGCTGCTCTTTATGGGACAGGAGTTTGCCCCCTTTGAGGAGTGGAATGAAAATGTGGGTCTGGACTGGGAGCTGCTCCAGTACCAGGATCACGGCAATATGAAGAATTATGTGAAGGCCCTGAATGAGTTTTTAAAAGAGCATCCGGCCCTCTATGAGCAGGATCATGATCCGGATGGCTTTGAGTGGATCAATAACATTTCTGCTAACGAGAATATGCTGGTGTTCTTAAGGAAAGCAAAGAAGGCCAAAGAGACCTTGCTGGTAGTCTGCAACTTCTCTCCCCTTGTCTATGAGAAGCATAAGATCGGCGTGCCTTTTGAGGGGCGCTATAAGGAGATCTTCAACAGTGACAGTGAGATGTTCGGCGGAAGTGATGTGCGCAATAAGCGTGCAAAGCGATCCAGAAAGTCCGAGTGCGACGGACGGAAATATTCCATTGAGATTACCGTTCCGCCCATGGGAATTGCCATATTCTCCTGTACATCGGAAAGGGCTTCTGGGAAAAAGGAAAAAGCCCCAAAGGCAGAAGAAAAGGCTTCTAAGGCTGTGAAAGCAGAAGCAATTGAGGAAGTAAAGACAAAAAAGCCGGAAACAAAAAAGACAGCTTCCAAGAATAAATAAGTATATCTCAGAATAAAGTAGAGGAAAAGCCATGCTGGAGAACACGGATACGCCACAGGAAATAGAAGCAATTACAGAGGAAATTGACCGGTTTCAACGATATATTGATGAATATCTGCCAGGAGTCGCAGCCTTTGGCCTGCGGGTGCTGATGGCTCTTGTCGTATTTTTTGTGGGCACCCGGCTCATTAAGCTTTTGCGCCGCATCGTGCGCCGATCCATGGAGCGTGCGGGAGCGGACATGGGCGTGATACAGTTTATAGATTCCTTATTAAAGGCATTTTTGTACTTTGTATTGGTGATGCTCATAGCCTCTGGCTTCGGAGTGGACACCACCTCAGTGGTGGCGCTGGTAGGTTCCGCGGGTCTGGCGGCAGGCTTAGCGCTGCAGGGAAGCCTGGCCAACTTCGCAGGCGGCGTCCTGCTTCTTATGGTGAAGCCCTTTAAGGTGGGAGATTACATTATCCAGGGAGACTTGGAGGGAACGGTATCCGAGATTCAGATGATCTACACCTATCTGTTAACTCCGGACAATCGGAAGGTGGTGATTCCGAACGGCAAGCTGGCGGATAACAGTCTTATTAATGTGACGGCTCAGGAAAAGCGCCGTCTGGATATTGATGTGGGAATCTCTTACACCGCTGATCTGAAACGGGCAAAAGAGGTGGCTGCGAAGCTTTTGGAGCAGGAAGAACGGATCCTGAAAGATGAAGAGCGTCAGGCAGTCGTATCCGAGCTGGCGGACAGCGCCGTAGTATTAAAGCTGCGGTTCTGGGTGACGCCGGAGGATTATTGGAGTACAAAGTGGGATATGACAGAGGCCGTGAAGCTGGCCTTTGATGAAAATGGAATTGAAATTCCGTTCAATCAAGTTGATGTGCATATCCGTGCGGAATCAGATTAATGCGGAATTTGCAGCAGGAATACTCCCTTGCTTCTTATATTTAATATTGGGGAGTTGGGAACAGGTGGGTTTATTGCCGGATTTTAGCCAAAGGGGCTGTCGGGAAATAAGACATCAGCCATTTCTATACCCTGTGTTCGGACGGTTTGTGTACATTCTGTCTGCTCTGTACGGACATTAAAAAGCAATATCCGTACATATCAGACAGTCTGTACACAAACAGCCGGACACTGGATATCAGAAAAGTCTTCTGTCTTATTTCCCGACAGCCCCTTTGTTTCTCTTGCAAATCCCTTCCACATTCACTATAATAAAGCAGACGCCCTTTCAGGTGTAAAAAAGGAGACCACGATGAAGCAGCCATTGGTGATACTCACTGGCCCCACGGCCGCAGGAAAAACAAAGCTTTCCATTGCCTTGGCAAAAGCCATTGACGGGGAAATCATATCGGCAGATTCCATGCAGGTCTACCGTCATATGGATATCGGTTCTGCAAAAGTCCGGCCGGAAGAGATGGAAGGGATTCCCCATCATCTCATTGATATTCTGGACCCGGCAGAGGATTTCAATGTTGTCCGCTTCCAAAGTCTGGCAAAGAGGGCCCTAAAAGAGATCTACGGAAGAAACCGGATTCCCATTGTGACGGGAGGAACCGGATTCTACATTCAGGCCCTGCTCTATGACATTGATTTTACAGAAAATCAGGAGCGTCCGGAGGTTCGGGAAAAATTGGAGGCTTTGGCCGCAGAAAAAGGGGCGGAAGCGCTTTACGAGCTGCTGAAAAAAGCAGATCCCAGGGCGGCAGAGCAAGTTCATGCCAACAATGTGAAGAGGGTCATTCGTGCCTTGGAGTATTACCAGTTGACGGGGAAGCGGATTTCCGAACACAATGAAGCCCAGCAGCAGAAAGAAAGCCCTTACAATGGGGCATATTTTGTGTTAAATGATGAGAGAGAGCGGCTCTATGCTCGGATTGATGCCAGAGTAGATGCTATGCTGGAAGAAGGGCTGCTTGAAGAGGTAAAGACGCTGCAGGCTATGGGCTGCAGCCGGGGAATGGTTTCTATGCAGGGCCTTGGCTATAAAGAGCTGCTGTCCCATCTGGAAGGAGAGATAAGCCTTGTGGAAGCGATTCGGATCCTGAAACGGGATACCCGGCATTTTGCCAAGCGTCAGCTTACCTGGTTCCGACGGGAACGGGATGTGATCTGGCTGAATCAGCAGGATTACCAATATAATCAGGAGCGAATACAAAGCAGAATGTTAGATATTTTAAAAGAAAAAAGGATTCTGTAAAAAAGGTTTGACGGAATGGAGAGTAAAGTATATGAAAGAAACAGCAGCTCTCTACAGGGAGATGGGAATCAGCGAAAAGGTGCTGGCCTATGGCATCCAAGTGGAGAGGGAATTGAAGGAGCGTTTTGATGCCATAGAAGAAAATGTGGAGTACAACCAGATGAAGGTGCTTCATGCCATGCAGAAAAATCATGTGGATGCGGCCTGCTTTGCCGCCACCAGCGGTTACGGCTACAATGATCTGGGCAGGGACAAGCTGGAAGGTGTCTATGCAGATGTGTTTCATACAGAGGCAGCTTTGGTGCGCCCCCAGATCGCCTGCGGTACCCATGCTCTGGCAGTAGCCCTTTCCGGCAATCTAAGGCCGGGGGATGAACTGTTCTCGCCAGTGGGAAAGCCCTACGACACCCTGGAAGAGGTTATCGGGATCCGTCCGTCTACAGGTTCTCTGGCAGAATATGGAGTTACCTATCGTCAGGTGGATCTTCTGGAGGACGGAAGCTTTGATTATCCCAATATTGAAAAGGCCCTGAATGAGCGCACCCGTCTGGTGACTATTCAGCGCTCCAAAGGCTATCAGACCAGGCCAACCCTTTCCGTAAAACGGATCGGGGAGCTTATTGCTTTTATCAAAGAGCGGAAGCCGGATGTGATCTGCATGGTGGACAACTGCTACGGGGAATTTGTGGAGCGGATAGAGCCTACGGACGTGGGGGCGGATCTCTGTGTGGGTTCCCTTATCAAGAATCCCGGCGGCGGCCTTGCGCCCATTGGCGGCTATATTGCAGGAAAAGAGGAATATGTAGAACGGTCAGCTTACCGCCTGACTTCTCCCGGCCTTGGAAAAGAGGTGGGGGCATCTCTTGGAGTTATGACCAGCTTTTATCAGGGATTTTTCCTGGCTCCCACCGTGGTGGGAGGCGCTTTGAAGGGAGCCGTTTTTGCAGCCAATATTTATGAGAACCTGGGATTTCCCGTTGTGCCTGACAAGGCAGAAAGCCGTCATGATATTATTCAGGCAGTAACCTTTGGAACAGCAGAAGGCGTGATTGCATTCTGCAGGGGAATCCAGGCGGCAGCCCCGGTAGATAGTTATGTAACCCCGGAGCCCTGGGCTATGCCGGGCTATGACAGTGACGTGATTATGGCGGCAGGGGCCTTTGTGCAGGGTTCCTCCATTGAGCTTTCGGCGGACGGCCCAATCAAGCCCCCCTATGCAGTGTATTTTCAGGGAGGACTTACCTGGCAGCATGCCAAGTTTGGAATTCTCATGTCTTTGCAGAAGCTTTATGAAGCAGGGCTGGTAAATCTGTAAAAGCCAAAAAAGCAGCGAAGCAGCAATAAGAAATGCTGCTCAGAGCAGAAAAGAACGAGAGGTGAGAGCAAAGCGTGAGACAAGTGTTGATAATAGGCGGAGGCGCATCCGGCTTGACAGCTGCCATCAGTGCAGCCAGAGCAGGAGCAAAGGTAACGCTGCTGGAGCAGAATAAACAGGTAGGGAAGAAGCTGCTTGTCACAGGCAATGGCCGCTGCAATCTGACCAATCGGGATCAGGCGTTATCTCACTATCGGGGCAGCTCTCCAGCTTTTATTAAGAGTGCGCTCAAGGCTTTCGGACTATGGGAAACCTTGGAATTTTTTCAAGGACTGGGGATTGTCACCAGAGATCGAAACGGTTATCTCTATCCCTACAGCGATCAGGCGTCCGCCGTAGCGGATGCACTGCGCATGGAGGCAGAGCATCAGAAAGTTAAGCTCGCCTTAAATACGAGAGTGCAGAAGATTCGTAAAGAAAAAGGCCGCTTTTTTGCGGAAACTTTCGGTTGGACGTATGAGGGCGATGCTTTGATTCTGGCCGCCGGATCTTGTGCGGCGGCCCAGACCGGATCGGACGGAAGCGGCTATGTTTTTGCAGAGACTATGGGCCATTCCCTTATAAAACCACTTCCGGCCCTGGTACAGCTCCGTTCAAAGGACCCCATATTTCCGAAGCTGAAAGGACTTCGCACGGAGGCTAAAGTGACACTTTTTTCGGAAAAAGAGCCCCTGGCGGAGGATACGGGCGAGGTACAGTTCACGGAATACGGTTTATCGGGAATCCCTGTGTTTCAGGTAAGCCGTTACGGTGTGAAGGCGTTGGAACAGGGAAAAAATCTTCGGGCAGTTTTAGACCTTCTGCCCCATATGAAAAAGGAAGAGCTGCCTTCTTTTTGGGAAGATCGCATCCATGCAGGAGCTTATAAGAGCGCCGGACAGCTTTTGGTGGGGCTGTTTCCGAAAAATATGGCAGATTGCCTGTTAAAGCGGGCGGAAATTCCGAGCAATAAGACGGCAGGGGATTTGACCAGAGAGGAACGGAAGGCTCTGCTTTCGGCCTGCACCTCTTTTGAAGTGAAGCTGTCAGCCAGCAACGGCTTTGAACGTGCACAGGTCTGCTGCGGCGGAGTGGATACCAGAGAGGTGAATGGGAAAACTATGGAATCTGTGTTGGTTCCGAAGCTCTATTTTGCGGGAGAGCTTCTGGATGTGGACGGAGCCTGCGGCGGCTATAACCTGCAATGGGCCTGGACAAGCGGCTATCTGGCCGGACTTTACAGTGCTGTTGACAAATAAGGAATTGGAACAATAAATATGATTCGGATACAACAATTAAAGCTGGCTGTAGGCCATACAAAGGAAGAACTGGAGCAAAAGCTGTCCCATGAGCTGAAGCTGTCCCCGGGAAGCCTGATTCACTATGAGATTCGCAAGCAGTCTATCGATGCCAGAAAGAAGCCTATACAATACGTTTACACCATAGATGTACAGACAAAAGAGGAAGAACGTGTTCTAAAAAGAGCCAAAAACTCCAAAGCAGCCAGGGCAGAGGTTCACGCCTATCATCTGCCGCAACCGGGAAGGGACCCCTTAAATCATGCTCCCGTGGTAGTGGGAAGCGGCCCTGCCGGGCTTTTCTGCGGTTTGATGCTGGCAAGAGCCGGCTACTGCCCTGTGATTCTGGAGAGGGGAAAACCGGTATCAGAGCGGAAAAGGGCTGTGGAGCATTTTTGGAATACAGGGCAATTGGATTTAAAGTCCAACGTACAGTTTGGAGAAGGCGGGGCCGGAACCTTTTCCGACGGAAAGCTGAATACCCTGGTAAAAGACTCGGCCGGCCGGAACCGTCTGGTATTGGAGGCTTTTGTAGAAGCAGGGGCGCCCCCGGAGATTCTCTGGCAGAACAAACCCCATCTGGGAACAGACCTTCTTATGGGAATTGTGGAAAGGATACGCAGCCGGATTGAGGAGCTGGGGGGCCGGATTCTGTTTGACAGCCAGATGACGGATATTACCCTGAAAAATGGCCGGGTACAGGGAATTCAGGTAGTGAGAGGGCAGGGGGAATGTGAAGAAACCTGTGAACTGGAAACGGATGTTTTGATTTTGGCGCCCGGCCACAGTGCGAGGGATACTTTTCAGATGTTAAAGGCAAGGGGGATTCCCATGGAAGCAAAATCATTTGCCGTGGGCGTTCGCTTGGAGCACTCTCAGGATATGATTAATTTGAGCCAATATGGGACAGACTATCCCTTAGAACTTGGAGCTGCTTCCTATAAGCTTACCAGAAAGGTTTCCGGCGGGCGGGGTGTCTATTCCTTCTGTATGTGTCCCGGGGGTTATGTGGTAAATGCATCCTCGGAAAATGGAAGGCTTGCAGTAAACGGCATGAGCTATCAGTCCAGAGCCGGCCGCAATGCCAACAGCGCCATGGTGGTTACAGTAGGTCCCGAGGATTTCGGCAGCACAGATGTACTTGCCGGAATGGAATTTCAGCGAAGGCTTGAAGAAGCCGCATACCGGGCAGGGGAAGGTTCAGTTCCCGTGCAGCTTCTCTGCGACTACAGAAAAGGCGTTGTAAGCCGCAGCCTTGGTGAGATAGAGCCCGCCATAAAAGGAACCTGGTCCTTCGGGGATGTGCGGGGCATATTTCCGGCAGAGCTGGCAAAGGCTTTGGAAGAGGGAATCTTGGGCTGTGAACAGATCCTGACCGGATTTGCCAGAGGCGACGCAGTCTTAAGCGGTGTGGAAAGCCGAACCTCATCCCCGGTGCGGATTCCCAGAAATCGGGAGATGGAGAGTCCCATAGGAGGTCTGTATCCCTGCGGTGAGGGAGCCGGCTACGCAGGAGGAATCACCTCTGCGGCCATGGACGGCGTAAAGGCGGCAGAAGCAGTTATTTCCAGATACTGCCTGCCAAATGGTGTCAAAGGCTGACGAAAAAGGATAGAAAAACTTAAGATTTCTTCTCTATACAAGTGTTTTTGTTTATGCTATTATATAAGTTGACCTAATACTGAGGATTGGTATAAGTTTACAGATAAGGAATATTATGTAAGCAGATTAAACCGGGAATACCGGATAAGATGCGTAAGAGTTACGGTTTTCATAGGAAATTGTAACACAAGAAGATGGAGGGGGTTATGAAGTCAAAAAATGGCTGGGTGCTGCTGATTATGCTGCTGTCTGGGATTGTTTTGGGAGGATTTATCGGAATGCTGACAGCCAATATATCAGCGCTCCACTGGTTGAGTTATGGCCAGAGTTTTGGGCTGGAAAGTCCCGTTGTTCTGGATTTGGGATTGCTGGTGCTGACCTTCGGCCTGACAATCCACATATCAATAGCCAGTATCATCGGTGTTGTACTTGCAATCATTATTTATCGGATTATGTAAAGAGCGGTTGCGGCTATTGCCGGATTCGAGAGATTTAAACTGTCTGGAGAGCAGAAAGGATGGATCGAATGAAGGCAACCATGAAGGAGTTATACGAGGGAGAACGCCCTTATGAGAGGTGTCTGGCCTGCGGAGCCGGGGCCCTCTCGGACAAGGAACTGCTGGCAGTGCTGCTGCGGACAGGGACCGTAGGAGAGACGGCCTGTGAGCTGGCCGGACGGATCTTAAGCCTGCCCGGATATCAGGGACTGACAGGCTTTGGCCGAATCCCTCTGGAACGCCTTTTAAAGCTTAAGGGCGTTGGAAAGGTAAAGGCGGTGCAGCTTAAGTGCGCCGCAGAGCTGGCTTCCCGGATGGCAAAGGCCACGGCGGGGGAGAGGCTGTGTTTTGGAACCCCTGCGACTGTTGCAGATTACTTTATGGAAGAGCTTCGCTATGAGGAACAGGAGCAGCTTATTGTCCTGTTTCTGGACGCGCGAAGCAGGCTTTTGAAGGAAAAGCTGATGTTTAAGGGGACAGTGAACGCATCCCTGGCATCGCCCAGAGAGATTTTTCTGGAGGCTTTGGAGGTGCATGCGGTACATGTGGTTCTGGTTCATAATCATCCCAGCGGGGATCCAGCCCCAAGTGATGATGATATCCGAATCACAGAACGGATTTGCTATGGAGGAGATCTTCTGGGGATTCGGCTTTTGGATCATGTGATTATTGGAGACGGCTGCTATTGCAGCTTTAAGGAGAAGAAGATCCTGCCGGAGATGTCAGGAGACAAATCAGTCTGTATGGCAAAAGGATGAACAGAAGAAGGAGAGGAAGACGAAATGCCTGCACAGAGTTTTGGATGTGACTTTGGAACGAGCAGTATTAAAATCTACAGCAAGGAGACAGATACCATATACTGTGAAAAGAATATGGTAGCTATCGAGGAAAAGAAAGGGATGATCGCCTATGGGGATGAAGCCTTTGATATGCATGAGAAGGCGCCGGCCAATATTGAGGTGCTCTATCCCATGTCTTTCGGCACCGTGGCAAGCATCACCTATATGCAGGATTTCCTGAGGGCTTTTCTGGAGTCCCATACCAAAGGCAGCCTGAAGGGTGCAGAGTTTTTGGTGGCTCTGCCTACAGATGTTCAGGACCGTGTGTTTACCACGCTGGTTCACGGGACAGGATTAAAGTCCAAGAATATTCAGCTTATTGACAAGCCGGTTGCAGCTGGTCTTGGCCTTGGTCTTGATGTGACTCAGGCACAGGGCGTGATGGTGGTGGATGTGGGAGCAGACACCACGGAGATTTCCATCCTCTCTCTGGGAGGGACTGTAACCAGCAAGCTTATTAAGACGGGCGGCAACAAGATTGATGAGGCTATATCCAGTGCTATCCGCCGGGAATACGGATACTTTATCGGAAATAAGACGGCGGAGATTCTGAAAAATGAGCTTGGTTATATGCCTGGCAATACAGAAGCAAAGCGTGAGATTTGCGGCCGCAATATGGCCCTTGGACTTCCTGCTCTTTTGGAAATTACGGCGGACTTTGTGGCAAAGGCTATTTCCGAGCAGCTGAAGGCTATTGTGGACGCCATCAAAATGATTTTAGAGCGCACTCCGCCGGAACTTGGAGTGGATATTATTCGCAACGGGATCTACCTTACCGGCGGCGTGGCCAATTTAAAGGGATTGGATGAACAGATCTCCACGGCCACCAATATCCGGGTAAATATGGTAGACCGTCCGGAGGAATGTGTGGCAAGGGGTCTTGAGAGAGTTATCAAGGAGAAGGAGTTCCGTAGTCTGACCTTTGACACGAAGGAACAGGTTTTCAACTGATTCGGGTGTACTATGAAAAAACGAAATCATTTCTTAATACCGACAAAATATGTATTTGCGGTCCTTGCGGTTCTGTGCATATGTTTGATGTTCCTGTCTTACAGCACGGGGCTGGGCGGTACTGCCCTTGGTACTGCGGCCGGTTATGTCTTTGTGCCTTTTGAGCGAGGACTTAGCGGAGTGGGAAGCTGGCTTCGGGAGAAGAAGGACACGCTGGAGGATCTGGCGGCTGTCCAGGCCAGGAATGAGGAACTGCAGGCGCAGGTGGACGAGCTGACTATGGAAAACAGCCGTCTGACTCAGAACCAATATCGTCTGGAGCAGTTGGAAGAGCTGTATGAGCTGGATCAGACCTATGGAGATTTTGATAAGGTGGCAGCCAACATCATTGCTACAGACGGGGGGAATTGGTTTAATACCTTTGTCATTGATAAGGGAAAAGGGGACGGCGTAGACGCAGGTATGAATGTGATTGCAGGAAGCGGTCTTGTGGGAATTGTCACCAAGGTCGGAGATAACTGGGCACAGGTCCGTTCTATTATTGATGATTTAAGCAATATAAGCGCCAAGACTCTCTCTACCTCGGATTTGTGCTTTGTGAAGGGGGATCTGCAGCTTATGAATGAGGGCTTTATCCGCCTTGAAGAGCTGAAGGATCCGGAGGATAAGATTGCCATAGGAGAGAAGATTGTAACCTCCCACGTAAGTGATCGCTACCATGAGGGAATCCTGATTGGTTATGTAAATGAACTGGCTCAGGACTCCAACAATCTGACAAAATCAGGCACTTTAACGCCTGCAGTGGATTTTGAACACCTGCACACGGTTCTGGTTATCACAAATTTAAAGCAGGTGGCAGAGTAATATGACGAAGCATTAAGCGGCTCATTGCCTTTGAAATTGGAAAAGCATCCGGACTGCCTGACATTCTATGCGGGCATGGGAATGCGGAACTGGAATTAATATGAAACAGAAACTTGTAACGGCACTTTTGATTGTAGTATGCTTTATTCTTCAGTGTACGGTATTTAAAGGTCTGGCATTGGCATCTATTTCTCCCAATCTTCTTTTGATTGTGACTTCCTCACTGGGTTTTATGAGGGGAGAACGGGAAGGGCTTTTGATTGGATTTTTCTGCGGCCTTTTGCTGGATATATTTTTTGGGAGCCTGCTTGGTTTTTACGCTCTGTTGTATATGTTTCTGGGGTATGGAAGCGGCTTGTTCCATATGGTCTTTTATGATGAGGATATTAAGCTCCCCATGGTCTGGATTGCTTTGAGCGAGCTGGTCTATGGCTTGAGCGTTTACTTTTTTATGTTCCTGATGCGCAGTAAATTTGAGTTTGGTTACTTTTTTATCCACATTATACTGCCGGAGCTGATTTATACGGTGGCATTGACTATTTTGCTGTATCAGCCTATTCAGAAGTTCAATGCTCTGCTGGATCGTTTGGGGGGAGATACGATTCGGGATTACTATTCATCATCAGGAACGGTGGGACAGACAGATAATAAGATAGAGGAGCCTTAAGATTGTTAAGAGATTTCAAAGAAGCTTTGTGGAATATTATAAAATCCAGAATTTTTCTGCTGATGGTTGTGTTTATCGTTATGTTTGCCATTCTGCTTCAGAGGGTGTTTTATCTGCAGATTGTAAAGGGAGAGGACTATCAGGATACGTTTTCTCTGATGACGGAGCGAGAGGTTTCTTTGGCCAGCACCCGAGGCGACATTTATGATCGAAATGGAAATGTGCTGGCCTACAGTGAGATTTCTTATTCCGTAACAATTCAGGATAATGGTACCTACCCCAATAACAAGACAAAAAATGCTCAGTTGAATCAGACGATCTACCGACTAATCAGATTGATTGAGAAGAACGGCGATCAGGTGATAAGCGATCTGGGAGTGGTCTATGAAAATGGAAGGTTTAACTTTACCCTGGAGGGAAATGCCCTGCTTCGATTTAAAGCGGATGTTTATGGGAAGAATAAGATTAGTGATTTGGAGGCAAAGCAGGAGCTTGCGGACGCCGGGCAGGTAATGGAATATCTCTGCGAGGAGCGCTATGGAATCAAAGCATCCTACACGGAAAAGGAGCAGGAGGATTATGGGCTGGCTATCACGGGTTATACGCCGGAGGAGCAGCTTAAGATTGCCACTATCCGGTATTCCATGGCTTCCAACAGCTATAAGCGCTATGTGGCTACTACCGTGGCTGTCAACGTGTCGGAGGAAACTGTGGCAGCTGTGTTAGAGAATCAGGACAGTCTCCAGGGGGCGGACATTGAACAAAGCAGCCGCCGGATTTATCTGGATAGTGAGTATTTTTCCCCAATTATCGGCTACATTGGGAAGGCTTCTCAGGAGGAGCTGGATGCTCTGCAGGCAGAGAATCCGGACTATGAACTGAATGACATTGTGGGAAAGGCCGGCATTGAGCAGTATATGGAGACATCGCTCCAAGGCTCCAAGGGCTATGAAAGGATGTATGTGGACAGCGTGGGACGGGTGCTGAAGGTGGTGGAGAGCAAGGACCCGGTTCCGGGCAACAACATTTATCTTACCATTGACAGAGAACTGCAGATTGCCATTTACAATCTGATTGAGCAGAAGCTGGCAGGTATTCTTATTAGTAAGATTGATAATATAAAAGAGTATATACCAGGGCCAAATGCCAGTGCAGAAAGAATCCGGATTCCAATCTATGATGTATATTATACATTAATCGAAAACCATATTATTGATATTGGAAGATTTTCAGGAGAGGATGCAACGGAGCTGGAGCGCAGTATCTATGAGCGTTTCCTGGGGAAGAGGGAGAGGGCGATAGGGGCGCTTCTGGCTGAATTGAATACGGAGAGTCCCACAGCCTATCAGGATCTCTCCAAGGAAATGATGAATTATATGAGTTATCTGGTGTCAGATGTGCTTATGGGAGAGAACCAGGTGCTGATGAGCAGTGCAGTGGATACATCGGATCCCACTTATATTGCATGGACAACAGATGAGACCATCAGTCTTCAGGAGTACTTAAAGTATGCCATTTCCATGAACTGGATTGACGTAACAAAGATTTCCGGAGAAAATCCCTATCTGGATTCTCAGGAGATCTATCAATCTGTTTTGGACTATATGGAAGAATATCTGGCAGAGGATGATACCTTCTTAAGAATGCTCTATAAATATATGATTTTGGAAGATCTTGTTACCGGAAAGGAAATTTCTCTTTTATTATATGAGCAAGGTGTGTTAGAATATGATCAGGAAACAATTTCCAAATTGAATTCTAACCAAATGACGGCTTACAACTTTATGATAGAGAAGATTCGAAATCTGGAGATTACCCCTGCCCAGCTGGCACTTGAGCCATGCAGCGCCGGCGTGGTTGTGGTGGATGTGAATACAGGGGATACGCTTGCCTGTGTTACTTATCCAAGTTATGACAATAACCGTCTGACGAATGTGATGGATTCTGCTTATTTTGGCAGTCTTCAGCAGGATTTGTCATCCCCCTTTGTAAACCGGGCCACCCAGGAGAATCTGGCTCCGGGTTCGACCTTTAAACCTGTAGTAGCTGTTGCAGGGTTGGAGGAAGGAGCTATCACTGTAAGCGAGAATATCTACGGAAGAGGTATTTTTACAGATATTACGGATCAGCCGCCTACCTGCTGGATTTACAATCAGTATGGCGGTCATCATGGAGATGAGAATGTGAGTACAGCCATTCGGGATTCCTGCAACTATTATTTTTATGAGGTAGGCTACCGGCTGGCCGGAGGGAGAACCACCAACACTTACTCCACAGATAAGGGGCTTTCCACATTGGCAAAGTATGCAAGGATGTTTGGGCTGGGGGATAAGTCAGGGCTGGAGATTCCGGAGTATGATCCGCAGATCTCGGATATTGACCCGGTGCGTTCCTCCATCGGACAGGGCACCAACAGCTTTTCCGTGTCCCATATAGCCCGCTATGTGGCTACAGTTGCCAATCGGGGTAATTGCTACAACCTGACCCTCCTAGACCGCATGGAGACTACGGATGGAAATTTGGTTGAAGACTATAAGCCGGAGCTTTTGAACAGGGTGGAGATTTCCGACAGTACCTGGGATGCAGTACAGAGCGGCATGCGCATGGTAGCGGAAAACACCGCTTCTTTGAACGGCCTGGGGATTACGCTGGCCGGCAAGACAGGTACGGCTCAGCAGAGCAAGAGTCATCCCAACCATGCATTATTTGTAAGTTATGCGCCTTTTGAGCAGCCGGAGATTGCTATGGCCGTCCGGATTGCCAACGGATATACTTCCGGAAATGCGGCGGAACTGGGAGCAGATATTTTGAAATATTATTTTAATCTAACAGATGAAGAAGAGCTTATAAGCGGAACCGCCAGTGAGGGAACCGGACAAAATATTGCAGATTAGGAGTGAATACGATGGCAAACCAATCGGTTATTATAAAAAGTAATAAATACGGATTGATTGTGATTTTGGATGCAAAGCTTTCCTTTGAAGATTTAACAAGGGAGGTGGCGGACAAGTTCCATTCCTCTGCCAAATTTTTCGGAGAGGCCCAGATGGCAGTCTGCTTTCAGGGGCGGGATTTGACCCTGGATGAGGAGATGACGCTGGCGGAGACTATATCAAACAGCTGCCGGATACAGATAGTCAGCATTATTGATGAAAATAAGGATCTGGAGGAGAAAATGCAGAAGGCTCTGGAACAGAAGGAAGAAGAAGCGGGAGATCTGATGAATCTGCAGGACGGACGCTTCTATAAAGGAACCCTGCGCTCCGGTCAGGTATTGGAGTCCGAGACCAGTGTGATTATTCTGGGAGACGTGAATCCGGGAGCCCGGGTCATATCAAAGGGCAATGTGATTGTGTTAGGCAGCTTAAAAGGTAATGTGTTTGTAGGAGCCGCAGGTAATGAGGCGGCTTTTGTGGCGGCTCTGTCCATGGATCCCATGCAGATCCGTATCGGGGATGTGATTGCCCGCTGCTCCGACGGCACTGCGGCAAAGAAAAGGAAGAAAACGGCGGATACGCCGAAGATTGCCTATGTGGAGGACGGGAATATCTATATTGAGCCTATCACCAAAGAGGTTTTAAATGAGATAGATTTGTAATGGAAACAATAATTTATGAGTTGGAGGAAGAATTTGTATGAGTGAGGTAATTGTAATTACATCCGGAAAAGGCGGCGTGGGAAAAACCACTTCTACGGCGAATATTGGTACAGGGCTTGCAAAGCTGGGAAAGAATGTTGTGATGATTGATACGGATATCGGCCTTCGGAATCTGGATGTAGTCATGGGTCTGGAGAACCGGATTGTATACAATCTGGTGGATGTAGTAGAAGGAAACTGCCGCATTAAGCAGGCGCTTATCAAGGACAAGCGTTATCCCAACTTAGCACTTCTTCCGTCAGCTCAGACCAGAGACAAGACGGCGGTGAACCCGGAGCAGATGGTGAAGCTGATTGACGAACTGCGGACAGAATTTGAGTACATACTGCTGGATTGTCCGGCAGGAATTGAGCAGGGCTTTAAGAATGCCATAGCTGCTGCAGACAGGGCCATTATTGTAACTACTCCGGAGGTTTCCGCTATTCGTGACGCAGACCGCATCATCGGACTTCTGGAAGCCAATGAGATCCATAAGATTGACTTGATTGTAAACAGGCTCCGGATGGATATGGTGAAACGGGGCGACATGATGTCCATTGAGGATGTGATTGATATTCTGGCCATTGATTTGATTGGTGCAGTTCCGGATGATGAGAGCATTGTTATTGCCACCAACCAGGGAGAGCCGCTGGCCGGCGATTCTTCTATGGCAGGAACTGCTTATATGAATATCTGCAAGCGTGTTCTGGGTGAGGAGGTTCCCCTGATGAATCTGGAGGTCAATAGTGGGTTCTTTGCTAAAGTTGCAAAACTGTTTAAATAATCAAAGGGGGAAAGTAGAATGGCTTTAATGGATTTTTTCCGAAAAAAAAGCTCGGGTGATGTGGCAAAAGACCGTCTGAAGCTGCTATTGATTTCAGATCGGGCAAACTGTTCCCCTGAGATTATGGAACTCATCAAGAATGATATTATTAAGGTGATTTCCAAATACATGGAGATTGACTGTGACGGATTGGATATTCAGATAACACAGACGGAGTCAGACGGACAGAACGGTCATGTGCCGGCTCTGTGCGCCAACATTCCGATTAAGGATATGAAGCACGGCTTGGAGCAGCGATAGTTAGAGGAGTATTATGTTTAAACAGTATCGGCTTAGAGATTACAGATTCAGACTTATACTTTATGTGTATGCAATCAGCATCATCGGCATTATGGTAATCGGAAGCGCCCGGAAGTCTGTACAGAGCCAGCAGATCTTAGGTCTGGCTCTGGGGACAGTTGCAATGCTTGTGATTTCTGTACTTGACTATATTTGGATTTTGAAATTTTACTGGCTGATCTATGTGTTTAATATTGCTTTGCTTGCTATGGTTAAGATTCCTTTTGTGGGCATTGAACCTTTTGGAAAAGAGGTCAACGGAGCTACCAGATGGCTGAATATCGTCGGATTTCAGTTTCAGCCCTCAGAGCTTTCCAAGCTGTTGCTGATCCTGTTTTTTTCAAGATTTTTTGAGAAATATAAGGAGCATCTGAATACCTGGAAGATTCTGATTATCACGGCAGCACTGTTCGGAATTCCGGCGGTTTTTATTGTGAAGCAGCCAGATTTGTCAACAACGATTTCAATTACTGTGATCTTCCTGATCCTTTTGTTTATCGGAGGCTTGAGCTATAAGATTATTGGTGCAGCTATTGCAGTAGGAGTTCCCGCTGTGCTTGTTTTTATCAGCCTGATTCTTCAGCCGGATCAGGAGATTTTGGATGATTATGCATTCCGTCGTATTATGGCATGGCTGGATCCTGCCAGATATGCGGATGATGCCTATCAGCAGCAAAATTCCATCATAGCCATTGGATCCGGACAGTTGGTGGGAAAAGGGCTGAATAACAACTCTGTATCTTCCGTAAAGAACGGAAGCTTTATTGCAGAGCCCCAGACGGATTTTATCTTTGCTGTGACAGGGGAAGAACTTGGATTTATTGGCTGTGCAACAATTATTTTACTATTGGCTTTAATTGTGATAGAATGTATATGGATTGGCAAACGTTCCAGAGAGTTTTCCGGAACCCTTATCTGCTGTGGGGTGGCAGGGTATATCGGATTCCAGAGCTTTGTAAATATCTGTGTGGCGACAGGGATTATGCCCAACACGGGGATTCCTCTGCCTTTCGTCAGTTACGGACTTACGTCTCTGGTCACGTTATTTATGGCAATAGGTTTTGTTTTAAATGTCGGCTTGCAGCCGAAAAAATATTAAATTGGGGGTGTTCGCATGAACATTGGATTAATTGCACATGATGCAAAAAAGAAATTGATGCAGAATTTCTGTATTGCGTACAGGGGGATTTTATGTAAACACAGTCTGTACGCCACCGGAACTACCGGAAGATTAATTGTAGAAGTGACAAATTTAAGTGTGCACAAGTATCTCGCTGGTCATCTTGGGGGAGAACAACAGCTTGCGGCACAGATTGAGCACAATCAGATTGATTTGCTGATTTTCCTTCGGGATCCTTCTGAGCCAAAGAAGCATGAGCCGGATGTGAATAATGTCATACGACTTTGTGATACCTACAATATTCCTATGGCTACGAATCTGGCCACAGCGGAATTGTTAATCAAGGCCCTGGATCGGGGTGATATGGAGTGGAGAGAGCTCTATGTATAGGCCCACAGAAATAGGTTGTCTTTTCTGCATGAATAGACTATAATATTACCATATAAAAATGAGATATTTAAATATAATAGAAACCCAAGGAGGACAAGGCTATGGTACAGTTAATCATCGGAAATAAGGGAGATGGAAAGACAAAGCATTTACTGGATAGAGTGAACAGTCAGATCAAGACAGCATCGGGAAATATCGTATATTTGGACAAGAGCACTAAGCATATGCATGAGCTTAACAATAAGGTTCGCCTGATCAACGTAAAGGATTATCCTTTAAAGAACAGTGACGAGTTTATCGGGTTTATCTGCGGAATCATTTCTCAGGACTATGATTTGGAACAGGTATATCTGGATAGTTTTTTGAAGATTGCATATCTGGAGCACAAGGATTTGACCGATGCACTGACACAGCTCAACCAGATCAGCGAGCAGTTTAAGGTAGATTTCTGCATCAGCATCTCCGTAGAGGAAAAGGATTTACCGGATTTTGCAAAAGAGCAGGTTCTTATTTCCTGTTAAGATACGATACATAAGAGAGGGGGCTGTCTGACTTGCGGCAGCCCCACATTTACTATATAATGGGAAAAGATTCATCAACAGCGCCGCAGCAGGGTTAGAAGGGGTTATATTCGTGACGGGTTCCAGAAAAAAGAATAAAAAGATTATCAAATACCGGCGCCCTATGAACATCGGCGTTGTATTTTTTGGGTTTATAGCAGTTTATCTGATTATTTGCGTATATATGTTTTTTAATTCCACTCATATTTCCGGTTATGAGGTGATAGCAGGCAATCTGGCGGCGGACTATCACTATACGGGAATTGCCCTGCGGACAGAGCAGGTTTTCCAGTCAGAAAAGCCGGGATATGTCAGCTACTACGCCAGAGAGGGCGAAAAGGTGTCAGTGAATTCTGCTGTGTATACTGTGGATGAGAGCGGCCGGATGGCTCAGCTTATGAAGGACAGCGCCGAGGATCTGAGCTTAAGTGAAGAGGATTACAGTCAGCTTCGAAGTGAGATAGCAGCTTATATGAGTAATATCTCGGACATGAACTTTTCGGAAGTCTACGATTTTAAAACAAGCATTGACGCAAGTATTCTGGATTTGATGAATCAAAATATGATTGCCCAGCTTGACAGCGCTGCTGAGAGCGGAGGGAATACCTTTGCCAGCTATAATGCGGCAGCCTCCGGAGTAGTGGAGTATTATGTGGACGGCTTTGAGAACGCTTCTCTGGAATCCCTGAGCAGCGAGTGGTTTGACGAAGAGGCGTATGAGAGAACCAACCTCCGCACAGAGGAGCTGGTAGGGCAGGGAGAGCCCGTGTATAAGCTGGTTACAGAGGAAGCATGGAGGATTGTGTTCCCCCTGGATGAAGAGATGGAGACATATCTTCTGGACAAGATTCGGGAAAACCAGCGGACTACAGAGGATGGCACTATTATTCAAAATACGACCTATATTGAGATCCGAATGGATCAGGACAAGCAGGAATTGTGGCCCTCGGTGACAGTAGAGTATCGGGAGGGTAAGGCTTACGGTGTGCTGGAGTTTATCAATTCCATGATTCGTTATGCCAATGACCGGTTCCTGACTTTTGAGATACTAAGGGATGAGACATCAGGGCTTAAGATTCCCAAGACGGCAGTGACAGAGAAGGAATTTTTTGTAATTGATAAGAATTACATTACAACCTCCGGTTCGGACAACAATATGGGTTTTATGAAGCAGACCGTTGGAGAGGATGGAAGCAGTCAGGCGCAATTTGTAAACAGTACCATTTATTATCAGGATGAAGAATACGCTTATGTGGATCCGAAAGAAGAGAATTTCGGCACTTCGGAGAAGCTGCTTCAGAACGGAGATCTGCTGATTCGGACAGATTCCGCAGAATTCTATCAGGTGGGGCAGACTGCCATGCTTAAGGGCGTTTACAATATAAATAAAGGCTATACTGTATTTCGGCAGATCCAGGTGCTCTATGAGAATGAGGAATACTGTATCGTAAAGGAGGGCACCAGCTATGGGCTGTCTGTTTACGATCATATTGTGCTGAATGCGGATACGGTAGATGAGGATGAAGTAATCTATGATTAGAGATTATAATGAAAGTTTCTCTCATTACAGGTGTGCCGAAGTGACTTTACCCTTTAGTACCGCCCAGTAGCAACTTAAGATAGTCCAGCTAAGAAATGTCAAGTGTTTTAAGAAATATTTTATGCTGGACGGTAAAGTCTCAAAGGTGCACGAGAGGAACTTTCATGAGTGCCCTTTCGAATGAAAGTTTCTCTCATTACAGGTGTGCCGAAGTGACTTTACCCTTTAGTACCGTTGCGTAGCAACTTAAGATAGGAGGGACAAAAATGGTAGTTGAAAATCTGGCGGAGGTGGAAAAAAAGATCTGCGCCGCCTGTGAACGGGCAGGACGCAGAAGAGACGAGGTAACACTGATTGCCGTGAGCAAGACAAAGCCCATTTCCATGATTGAAGAACTTCTTCCGGGTGGAACCCGAGATTTTGGAGAAAATAAAGTACAGGAGCTTTGCGAGAAATACGAACAGCTTCCGAAGGACATTCGTTGGCATCTTATCGGACACCTGCAGAGGAATAAGGTGAAATATGCAGTAGATAAAGCCTGCCTGATCCATTCCGTAGACTCCTTAAGGCTGGCGCAGGCTATCAGTGAGGAGGGAGTAAAGAGGCAGATTACCGTTCCTATTCTCATAGAAGTCAATGTGGCAGGCGAAGAAAGCAAGTTTGGCGTATCACCGGAAGAGACAGAATCACTTGTCCAAAATATTGCCAAGCTTCCTGCTGTTTCTATTCAGGGATTGATGACAATTGCCCCATTTGTGGCAGAACCGGAGGAAAATCGTACATATTTTACCAATTTAAAGAAATTATGTGTTGACATAAAAAACAAAAACATTGATAATGTATCTATGAGTGTCTTGTCTATGGGTATGACGGGAGACTATGAAGTTGCGATTGAAGAAGGCGCAACCATGATCCGCGTTGGAACGGGGATTTTTGGAGAACGCAATTATAGTTAGATTGGAGAATGCAGAATGAGTGTAATCGATAAATTCCTGGACGTCATGAAGCTAGGCGGCGATGACGACTACGATGATTATGACGACTATGATGATTTCGATGATGACTACGAAGAAGAAAAGCCGGAAAGAAAGAGCCCATTTCGACGTAAGAAGGAAGAGGTTTACGATGATTATGAGGATGAGCCGTCTTCCAGAGAGCGTACCAAGGTAACACCGATTCGTCAGACACCGAGAAAGCAGGGGAAGGGTATGGAAGTATGCGTAATTAAACCCACAAGTTTTGATGATTGCCGGGAGATTGGCGAGACACTTCTCAGCAACCGCACAGTGGTATTGAATTTTGAAGGTTTGGATGTGGATGTGGCCCAGCGGATCATAGATTTTACATCTGGTGCCTGCTTTGCTATCGGCGGCAACCTGCAGAAGGTGTCCGGAAGCATTTTTCTGGCAACGCCCAGAAATGTAGATATTTCCGGCGACCTGCAGGATATTATCAGCGGCTCCATTGACATCCCTTCTGTGTACGGCAAGTTCTAGAGCGATGACAAAGGAAGAACAGCAATTAGAAAAACGCCTTCTGGATTTGGCAGAGACGGCTTATCAGAGGGGAATAGTGACCTATTCCGATTTCCTGAATCTAAATGAACAGAATATTTTTCACAGTATTCGGCCGAAATTATCCTATCTTAAAACAGAGAGTTTTGGCGGATACGAAACAGCGGAGCGTCAGATAGCAGCCTTTGTTCCTGATGCTCCCCTGTTTTGTTCAGAATATCCCATTGCCTGTGTGAGAATTGTGCCCCTGCAGAAGAAGTTTGCAGAAAAACTGTCTCACAGAGACTATTTGGGTTCTCTTTTGAATCTGGGACTGGATCGTGCCAAGACAGGAGATATTCTGGTGGAGGAAGAACAGGCATATTTATTTTGTCAGGATAAGCTTGCGGATTTTATCTGTGAGAATCTGACCCGTATTCGGCATACGACGGCTATGGCGCAGCAAGTGGGGAGAGAAGACTTTTCCTATGAGCCCAAGGTGCAGGAAATTATGGGTACAATAGCTTCTGTTCGGCTGGACAGCTTGCTGTCACTGGCTTTCAAAGCTTCCAGAAGCAGTCTTACCGGACAGATTGAAGGCGGGAAGGTCTTTGTAAATGGAAGGCTTACAACCTCCAACGGATATCAGCCAAAGGAAGGAGATTTGGTTTCCGTTCGGGGGATGGGGCGTTTTCGCCTTCAAGGGGTTGGAGGACATTCAAAAAAGGGAAGAAGCTATGTAACTCTTTTGAAATATATTTGAGGATTGGCACAGGGGAAGAGGAGATGAGATCTGGTGCCATGACGGGCGAGGTACAAAAATGGATGAGAAGAAAAGTGTAGTTTTGCCAGTGGAAAGAGACGGCCGGTTTTGCTATTCTATTATTTTGGAGGAAGATTTTGGACAGCTTGCCGGTGAGATGGAAAAGCTCGAGATTGCAGAACGTAAGATTTGTATTGTGACGGACAGTCAGGTAGGGCCGCTTTACAGTGAACAGGTACGGCAGGAGCTTTCCGGAGTTTGCAAAAAGGTAACGGTCTATACCATAGAAGCGGGGGAAGAATATAAGACGCTGGATACGGTAAGAGGGCTTTATGAGCACTTGACTCTGGAGCACTTTGATCGTAAGGATATGCTGGCAGCCTTAGGCGGCGGCGTAGTAGGAGACCTGACGGGGTTTACAGCGGCCACATATCTGCGGGGGATTCGTTTTGTCCAAATTCCCACCACTCTTTTGTCTCAGGTGGACAGCAGTATTGGCGGCAAGACAGGAGTGGATTTTGACAGCTATAAAAATATGGTAGGCGCTTTTCATATGCCCAGTCTGGTGTATATGAACCTTTCTGTCCTGAAGACTCTGTCTGAGCGGCAGTTTGCTTCCGGTATGGCGGAGATTTTGAAGCATGGGCTTATTCGAAATGAGGTATACTATAAGTGGCTTCTTAAGAATCAGGCAAGAATCCGGAACAGGGAATATGAAGCGCTGCTTTATATGATTGGGGAAAGTTGCAAGATTAAACGTGCTGTGGTAGAAGCAGATCCTACAGAACAAGGTGAACGTGCTCTTTTGAACTTCGGACATACGGTGGGCCATGCAGTGGAAAAGCTGAAGGACTTCCGGCTGCTTCACGGAGAATGTGTAGCAGTAGGGATTGTTGCGGCAGGGTGGATCTCCTGGCAGAGGGGATTACTGGAGCTGGAAGACCTGGAGGAGATTACAAAAGGACTTCGGACATTTTCCCTTCCTGTGAGCACTGAGGGGCTTGAGGCCGGGAAGGTGGTTGAGACCACACGTTCGGATAAAAAAATGGAGGCGGGAAGCATCAAGTTTGTTCTTCTTAGCCGGATAGGCCAGGCGTTCGTAGATCGGACAGTTACAGAGCAAGAGCTTTTGGATGCGGTTTCGTGGATTTTAGAGGATCGTTGAGATGACAAAAGGAATGAAGTATAATCTGGCAGGCATTGGAGCCGTCGGGGTGCTTACGGCCATTGATCAGTGGACAAAGCGTCTGGCAGTCCTGCATTTAAAGGGGCAGGCGCCCTTCGTGCTGTGGGAGGGTGTATTTGAACTGAATTATCTGGAAAACCGGGGAGCGGCCTTTGGCATTTTTCAGGGACAGAAGGCGGCATTTTTGATATGCACGGTTTTGATTCTGGGGCTGGTAGCCCTCTATTACTGCCGGCTTCCAAAGGGGCGGCGCTTTGCGCCCATACGCCTGGTAGGAATTTTATTAGCGGCCGGCGCTGTTGGAAATATGATTGATCGGGCTGTGAATTCTTATGTAGTCGATTTTTTATATTTTAAACTCATCGATTTTCCTGTCTTTAACGTGGCGGACTGTTATGTGACTGTGGGGGCTGCGCTGCTGGCTCTGTTGATTTTGTTCTATTATAAAGAGGAGGAACTGGAATTTTTCTCTATTAAAAAGAAGGAGAAAGAGGCAGGGGATGGAGAACAAGAGAAGCTATAAAGTGGAAGAAAGGGCAGGACTTCGCATTGACCGATATCTGGCAGAGGAACTGCCGGAGCTTTCACGGTCTTATATACAGAAGATCATAAAGGACGGAGGCGTGTCTCTGTCAGGTAAGCCTTTAAAGGCTAATTACAAAGTGAATCCAGGGGATGTGATTGAACTTGTGCTGCCGCCTGCCGTAGAGCCGGAGATACAGCCAGAGAATCTTCCCTTGGATATTTTATATGAAGATAAAGATGTGATTTTTGTAAATAAGCCGAAGGATATGGTGGTACACCCTTCGGCAGGACATACTTCCGGGACTTTGGTGAATGGGCTTCTATATCATTGCAAGGGGGAGCTTTCGGGAATCAATGGGGTTATGCGGCCGGGAATTGTCCATCGAATCGACAAGGATACTACGGGGGTTTTGATTGTGTGTAAGAATGATCTGGCTCACAATCAAATTGCGGAGCAGCTGAAGGAGCACTCTATTACCCGTCGGTATCGGGCAGTTGTGTGCGGAAATCTGAAGGCAGATGAGGGCTCGGTGGATGCGCCGGTTGGAAGGCATCCGGTGGATCGGAAGCGGATGGCTGTCGTTTCCAGAGGCGGGAAACGGGCTGTTACCCATTACCGAGTGCTGGAGCGGTTTGGCGAGTATACCTATGTGGAATGTGAACTGGAGACTGGCCGGACTCACCAGATTCGGGTGCATATGGCGAGTATTGGACATCCGCTTTTGGGGGATGAGGTTTATGGGAGAGGGAAATCTTCTTTTAGACTTCAGGGGCAGGTTTTGCATGCTATGATTTTGGGGGTTGTTCATCCTTCTACGGGGGAGTATCTGGAGGTGGAGGCGCCATTGCCGGGGTATTTTGCGGAGGTGCTGGAGAAGCTGCGGAAGGGGTGCTGAGAGGAGGACGGGCTGTCTTATTTTGCGGCAGCCCCTGAGCTTGAGGGCGGTAGTTTGGCATTTGAAGTTAGTTGGGCGGTGAGTTGCGCTTCTCTTTCATGAGGGCGCTTTTTGGTTTTAATAGGAAGTATAGAAGCCAGACAACAAGTCCAAGGACAGTGACCAAAAGGCCGGGGATGAGGCCGGGAGTGGTGTAGCGGAGTTCTATGGTATGGGATCCGGCTTCTACCGGGATGGCCATGTACATGGTGTTGGCCTGATGGACGGGGACTGGCTGGCCGTCTGTGAGGGCTGTCCAGCCTTTGGAGTAGGGGATGGACAGGCAGAGGTATTTGGGGTCGGATACGGTGATGGTTCCGGTGATTTGATTGTCGGTAAAGGTTACATTTTCCAGGTGCTCCTGACTGAGAACGGATATCTGATCGGACAAGTGTTCCAGGGGGAGGCTGATAATAGAGATGTCCTGAAAGGTGTAGATTCCCCGGTAGGGCAGGGTTATGGTGATGGTATGCTGGCCTTCCTGTGAATACCCCATGTTGAGCAGAAAGTCGGAACGGTCATAGGAGCTTTCTGTCAGACTGTTGTAATAGCAGAAGGTGGTTTTCAGCACTTCGGAGGTGCAGGTAACAGGAAATCGGGCAATGTCTGGAGCATAGAAGTGGTCAGATTTTTTTTGGCGCTGCTCGTAGGTGTTGAGGGCGGAGCGCTCTTCCTCAAAGAACTGAGCAGTGGGCTCCTGAGTATAGATCTCCCATTCGCTTAAGCTGCGGGCTTCCATTCCACTCAGAAGAAGATAGGTTTCACTTTCGGGAATGCTTTCAAAGGTGAGGGTCAGTTCGGCGCCGTCTGTCATGGCATAGTAGATGCCATCCTGTTCCCAAATATCGGAGCTGCAGGAGATCGCCAGCGGGGCACTCTGTTCTTCGAAGGTTAATTGAGCGGCAGGAGTACCAGCCGGCAGGGAATCACATACAACGCCCTGAAGCAGCGCCTGCTGACGCTGCAGATAGGAGAGGTTTTTGTAGGTATCCAGGGAGATCAGATTTGCAGTGGTGTAGCCAAAGGGCAGGTAGTCTTTGGTTTCGGAGACATAGTAAAGGTCTTCCTGATAATCAAAGAGACGGAGATCCTCAAAGGGGTAGGGCAGGTATTTGTTGGGATCATACTGAACATACCAGCGGACACCTGCCAAAGCATGAAGCTGTGCCCGGTTGTCCAGATTGTCATATTTAAAAGAACGTTCCTCAAAAGGCATGGCAAGTTCATTGAAAAACTGGGTAATGGCTCCATTGGAAAGGCTCCAGTAATAATGAATGCTGTTAGCCTTTTCAATCAAGGTATCATTTCGCACGGGAACCACATCCTGCGCATATCGGCAGAACTCGTCCGGGTCAGTAAGAAAGAGATTTACCATACCAGAGGCAGAGTGGGTCAGAGAAGAGATGCCGTCCCCTTTGTCTACAAACCGGCTCAGATGATTTTCCATATTATTCTGGTAGTAAAAAATGGAATTAGCACAGATATTAATAGAAATCAGCAGAAGCAGACAGCTCTGGGCTCCATGGGGATACTTCCGCACATGGGGAAGGAGATCCGTCAGGAAAAAGAGGGTCAAAAGCACCAGGAACAGAGAGAAAAATGCATGGTCAGATCCGGAGACGGGCAACAGGAACAGAAGGGTTCCATATAACAGAAACAGCAGGAACAGCAGGCATTTTTCTTTGGAGCTGAGGGAAAAGAGCTCCGGCCAGAGAAAGGCAGTAATAAAGGCAATCAGAAAAGAATAGCCAAAATCCCAACGATTGGCAGCATAGGAGAAACCATTCAGGAAGGAACCGGCGGCGGGGATCAGCAGAAGGGCAGTCAAAACCAGAAAGCCTATTTTTAGAGAGAGGAAGCGTTTTCTCTTTAAAAATAGGAGGAAGACGCAGAGCAGGGCAGGTGCGGCGAAGCACAGGTAAGTCCAATAAGAGGAAAAGGAGAGGGAAATGAACTGGTCAAAAAGCTGATCATAGTAATCCCATCCATAAATGGGGGAGTAAGTAAGGCTTGTATCGGAACGTGCGTCAGAGAAAAACTGCAGCAAAACAGGCAGCAAAATAACAGCAGAAATGGCAGTTCCTGTGAGGGAAAAGAATAAAGTCCGTCCCAGACAGTTGCCGAGATCTTTTTTCCAGTTTAAGTGTTTCATGGTGCAAAAACGGATAATAAAGTAAATAACGGTTAAAATCACCAGCATATAAAAGAAATAAAAATTACTCAGAGAGGAGAGGGCTGCCATTGCAATGAGCAGATGTCCTTTTTCCTTATGAAGTACTCGTTCCACTCCTATAAGAAGCAGAGGAAGATAGATCATGGGATTGATAAAATAGGGATGTATAGGGGAAAGAACAATCCCATAACCAGAAAACACATAAATCAGACTTCCGACAAGAGCGGCCATACCCTCCCGCTTCATTCGAAAACAGTAGCAGGAAAAAGCAATGCCGGCAAGATACAGGCGCAGCACAGCCAGAAACCCATACATACCCTCCAAAAAACGGACAGGTGCCAGCAGGGCCAGAAGATTTAGAGGATCGCCGATGACATAATAGTGCAGAGTTGTTAAAATATCAGACCCATAGCCAATGGCAGAATCCCATAGGGGAATGGAAAGCCGATGTTCCGCAATAAGTGTGCGCAGAATGGAAAGTATCCAGCTGCGGAAATAGATCAGGGAATTAAAGTGCTGAGTCAGTCCATCCGGCTTCCAGATGAGAGACTTTCCGTTTTGCACAAAAGGTAAAAATACGACAGCAGATAATAGAAGAAACAGTAAGGTGTAGCAAAGAAAATAAAAACGCCTGCCGGCGGTATTCAATCGGGAGAATAAAGGCTTCATAACAGTTCCTTTCAGCATTTTTTAGATTGCGTGTTACATATGAAAGAAAGCGCATCATATGCTTGAGCATTTATAGTAT
>NZ_JAYMNS010000031.1:0-52734 GCF_036941035.1 Candidatus Merdisoma sp. JLR.KK006
TGTCAAAATCTCCAAAAGTATGATATAGGCAAAGCAATTGTACTTTGCCTATATCACCTCTAAACCTACAATTTAATTCTTTCCTTCAAAAAAATCTCTCCAATAAATTGCTTGCTCCTGACGAGTAGGTGTCTCTTTATCTCTACCGTTTTTTTCATAACATTTAAAGAAAATTTCTGCCAATTTAGTTACACTTTCTTCAGATTCAGTAAATTCTTGAAAAGACATATTGTTAAATTCATCACGTGCATTCCATTGTTCTGCATAAACCTTTTCTTCTGATAGCACTTCTAGCTGAAGTCGATATAATTGGACATCAATATCATATGGATCAAGTCCTTGCTGGTTAGCCCAATCAATAATTTTTTTCCCTCCAGGACTCCACTGAGTTAAACCTACTCCATGTGTCCTGCCTGGATCTTCATATTCACTTTGCCATAAGCCTGGATTAAAATTACTCTCTGTTTGAATATTTCCAAAAAGAGCATAGATCGCATTATCAGTCCATCCAGCAATTTTTAACCTTTCACGTATATATATTGCATTTGGTTCCATTTGAGTAAGAGATAAATATTTATTTGATATAATTAATTTTTCTCTCAGTTCTTTAAGCCTTTCTTCAAGAATATCGGCATAAACATCTTCTAGATTCCCCCCCTGTCCGAAAAACAATGAAAGGACTCTCCCTATTCCTTCTGCATAAGGATCCCATATAGATAGTGATGATAAAATCTTTAACTCACGGACTATTGTGGGAGACAAAATCTCATTCGACTTACCTTTCGTGCATTCCATCCTATTAAATGCAGACTGAGCACCTCTTCTTGCTATAGTTTCAGCTGCTGTCAATCCACCTCCTGTAACTGCAGCACCTTTTAATCCAAGGAGATCCCAATAAGTAGTTGGATTGCTGTAGCAATACTGATACCAATTCAATCCATCCTTAACCGGGTCCATCGCAAGCCAGGTACGGTTGTTGGCATCGTAGAACCTCGCCTCCGCAAAGTAGATGTCAAGGGTCGTATCATAGATGTGGCCCGTAAAGGTCGCAAATACATAGTTGCCGTGATCGTTGCTCAAAAGCTTGTTGGGGCTTTCCGGCATCCCCCAGGCATCGTAGGTTAATTCTGCGAAGCTCTGGCCGTTGGCCTTGGTGTAATACCGGGTGTTCCCCATCACGTCCTCATGGACATACAAAGTCCGCTCCCAGTTGCCCTTGTCCGTGAACTGCTCGATCCTCTCGCTTCCAGCGTACACGTGCTTCTGCTCGTATTCAAGCTGGCCGTTGCCTTCGGCATATACCATCAGATCGTCGTTCTCGAAGCTGGTATAATCTATCACGTAATCACGAGTATAGACCTTTCCGGCATGAGTGGTCTGGGTGTTGTTGATCCTAAGGCCCAATCCATTATAAGTGTAGGCTGACTTGTCTCCTTTCCAGTTGGTTCCTTCCACCATGCGGTTGGTTTCATCGTATACGTAGGAACGGCTGGCTTTCTTGCCGATTTCCGCCGTACGGTTGCCCCGTTTATTGAAAGTATAGCGATAGTACAATTGTTACTGCTAAAATTATTCTATAGTCCATCTGGCATGCCATATCCTTCGCATCCAGATATGTAAAAAGATAAACAGTTATTAAAGTAACCTGTATATGTCATGTACCTTGTCATACCTACTCCATTCTTCCAGGTTATAAAAGTATGTTCCTGTGTTCCAGAGGTTTCCGGCCATAGATTGTAGCGCCTTTCATCTCCATCCACAGTTATATGATTATGATATCTCTCATCTACAATTCTTCCTTCATGCAAAGCCTCAATCTCACTTTCTTTATGGGTTTCATAAAAAGTATCCTCAAATCCCATATCTGAACATACCTCTCGCCAACTTGAAAATGGATATTCCTCCTTGTCCATTATTCCTTTTTTTATATATTCTATATCGGGAGGAAATGTATCCCACTGATTCAGCATTTCTACTGTTTCGTCTGAATAAACAAATTCATAAATCTTGTCATTTGTTACATAATAGTACCCAAGGGGAAAAAAGTTCCAGACATAATTACATTCCCATGTAATATCACCATGTACTGAACATTTTCCATCCAAATCTGTTAAAAAAATCTCATAACAATTTCCTAGCTTTATTTCTGGAAGACCTCTCACCACCAAAGTCCCGATTCCCTGAAACGGTCCATCAGAATAATTTAATTCACAAAAAACTTTTATTCTTTTTTCTGTCTTATCCATAGGAAACCAAAAGGAATTCTTATGTGTTGGTATAAATGAATCCTCCGAAATTTTGGAGGCGTATTCCTGCACTAGTGCAAGGGCTTCCTTATGTTCTGCTTGTAATGTGGACTCTT
This sequence comes from Candidatus Merdisoma sp. JLR.KK006, assembly GCF_036941035.1. Taxonomy (NCBI): domain Bacteria; kingdom Bacillati; phylum Bacillota; class Clostridia; order Lachnospirales; family Lachnospiraceae; genus Candidatus Merdisoma; species Candidatus Merdisoma sp. JLR.KK006. The sequence continues at coordinate 2,363 of NZ_JAYMNS010000031.1, forward strand.
TTTCAGTTTCTTCTAACTCTTCTGTGCTTTTATTTTCTTCCTCTGCTCTTTTTACAATAGTATCAATAAAAATAGTAAGAGCATTATCTTTTATTTTTCCATTGTATTCCTCTTCTCTTGGCTGATGAGATAATAAAAATATACATATTCCTAAAAATATAATCTCTATTATAAGTTTAGATTTTTTAGTCCCTCTCAAACGCTATCATCTCCTTGTAAAAGGGGCATATATAAGAACAAATGCCCCTTTCAGACGGTACATTGTTACAAAATACTTTCTAGAAGCAAATATGCTCCAGGCTGTTTATTTACTGCGTTTGGATCGTAATTTCCATCACTTGTATATTTGCCTACTCCTACAATACCTTGCCCACTTGCATCTAAAGCTCCATTAAATAAATAAGTACTTATTTTACTAGAACTTTTACCATTATAGTACTCCATAAAAGTAAGCATAGCCACTATACTATCATTACCATCCTTTAGTGCTGTAGCATTATAGGCAGACATATTATTTGATTTAAATGCTTCATTAGAGCTATTTAATGCATTTGAATACTTTGCCTCAAGAGCATCAATTGCCGCCTCGTCAAATTGATCTGTTCTAAAGAAAATTCCTTTGGGAACATTTATGGTATTTGCTCCCAATGGATCTCCATTATGAAGATATGATGAAAAGTATATTTTTCCCGTTTTAAAATCAAAATCTTTATTACCTGCTTCATGATAATGTATAACTGCAATTACTTGAGCCGGAACACCTGTCTGTTGTGAAAGCATTTCATACCTGCTTCTATATTTGTTATATAAAATACTAAATTGCTCAACTTCAGCATCAAAGGAGGAATCCATAGAAGAAATTGTTCTTAAGATATCCAAATTTCTCAAATAGAAGAAATCCGTTATATTATAAACACCTATCCTAAAATCTTCTGAATTAATACCAAACTTGTCAAGCATTAAACTGATTTTTGACATATTCTTTCTATTTTCTGAAGAAACGCCTACACTTATCAACAGTTCCAACATTCTCATTTCTGGTATTATCGTCATCCCAATTCCACTATTTTTTTGTTCTTGACAATGGAATTTATTAAAATTATTTAATACTTCCCTTGCTGAATTGTTTACTGCTCCTGTTCCACCGCCAGTTATAGCTCCAGGTTCTGTTCCCCATAACCCCAATGGATCATAATAAGTTGTCGGATTGCTATAGCAGTACTGATACCAATTCAGCCCATCCTTAATTGGGTCCATTGCAAGCCATATGCGGTTGTCGGCATCGTAGAACCTCGCCTCCGCAAAGTAGATGTCAAGGGTCGTGTCATAGATGTGTCCCGTAAAGGTCGCAAATACATAGTTGCCGTGGTCGTTGTTCAGAAGCTTGTTCGGGCTTTCCGGCATTTCCCAGGCGTCGTAGGTTAATTCTGCGAAGCTCTGGCCGTTAGCCTTGGTATAATACCGGGTGTTACCCATCACGTCCTCATGGACGTACAGGGTCCGTTCCCAGTTGCCCTTGTCCGTGAACTGTTCGATTCGCTCGCTTCCGGCATACACGTGCTTCTGCTCGTATTCAAGCTGGCCGTTGCCCTCGGCAAATACCATCAGATCGTCGTTCTCGAAGCTGGTATAGTCTATCACGTAGTCACAAGTATAGACCTTTTCGGCATGGGTGGTCTGGGTGTTGTTGATCCGGAGGCCCAATCCGTTATAAGTGTAGGCTGACTTGTCTCCCTTCCAGTTAGTACCTTCCACCATGCGGTTGGTTTCATCGTATACGTAGGAACGGCTGGCTTTCTTGCCGATTTCCACCGTACGGTTGCCCCGCTTATCGTAGGTGTAAGTGTAACTCTCGTTGCCGTCCTTTTTCTGTACTAACTGATTCAGCTCGTTATACTGATAGTCTACCACATGGTTCTTACTCTTTTCAAGCACCAGGCTGCCTAACGTGTCGTAGGTATAAGTGGTCGTGGTGCCTGCGATGTTGCTGGTAATCATGCGGTTCAGCTCATCATAGGTATACTTATGGGTTCCCTTGTTGGCCTTGTTCGCCTGCTTATCCGTATTGTCTTCCGTTCCCGGATTGTCCGGCTTCTCCGGCTTGTTGGGATTATCCGGCTTCTCGCCTTTTTCTCCACGGTTCAGTCCCGGGGGCATGTGGCCGCCCGGATTCACGATGCTGCCGTCCCCGTCCTCGGTTTGTCCCGGAGGAACCTGGCCGTTTCCGTCGCCGTTGCCCTCTATGGTGGCATCCTCTTTTCCGGTCTCCGGCTTGCTGCTTTCCGGAAGCTCCGGCGTCTCTGCTTCGGGTTCCAGTGTTTCTGCTTCCGCTGCAGCACTTCGAAGCTGTTCGTTCAGCTCTTCTGCCATATCCGCCTGGTTTTGAAGAACGATTCCTGCGGCTGTGCCAGCCGTGGGATCCGGAAGTGCCACGCTGTTGACAATGGACGTCTCCGTGCTTAAACGGTCAATGTCCACGGATGGAATCTCCACGACAGGCGCTTCCGGCGTGCTGATGATGCTTGACGTGCCCGTGCCGCCGTTCTCAAACATGCCGCCCATGGCATCCAGAATCGCAGTGGCTGCTCCTAATACCACGGAATTGCTGCCGTTATTACCATTCCCGTTTCCATTATTGCCGTTGTTTCCGTTATTACCGCTTGTATCGCTCTGGCCGTGGTTGTACTGCATCTCGCTTAAGCGGTTGCCTTCTGCGTCCCAGCTGTAGGTGGTCTTGAACAGCTTCTTGCCGCCTAAGTTGTACTCGTCCATCTCGATGATCTGATCGCATTCATCGTAGAAATAATAAGCGGTCTCGTAGTTGGGATATTCCTTGAAGGTCTTGTTTCCGTTGGCGTCATATTCAAACTTGGTGATGCCGCCGTCAAAGTCCTTCATCTCCACGATCTGGTTTTCCGCATCGTAGTAGTAGTCCACCTGGGTTCCGTCCGGATAGCCCTGGACCGTTTTGTTTCCTACGTTGTCCCATCCGTATTCCACTTCTTGGCCATTGTGATCCGTTACCTTTACCACACGGTTCAGAAGATCTCTTCCAATGGAGGTTTTACCATTCCAATCATCCATCTCAATCAATTCGCCCGTGCCGTTGTAGGCGTAGGATGCGGATTTGGCATCGTTGTAATTGATATTGCTTACTAAGTTGACGGGGCTGTACTCGTACTCGGTGACATAGCCGTCCTCGTCGGTCTTTTGGATTAAGTTTCCATTTCCGTCATAGACGAATACCTTTCCGTCGCCCTTTGCGTTGACCTCAGTTTTCACAAGGCCCCTGTGGTCGTAGGTATAAAGGGTCTCCTGGTATTCATCCACCTTGTGGGTCTTATCTACCCTGTGGACACGGATCTTGGTTAAACGATCCATGGAATCGTAGGTAAAGGCGCTGCTGGTTCCGGCTGCGTCTATGGTTTCCACGATGTTTCCATTTCCGTCCAGGACGTACTTTGTGGTGTTGCCGTTCCGGTCCTTGACCGCCGTGATCCGGCTGTCCTTGTCATAGGTAAAGGACTTGGTATTGCCCTTGGGATCCGTCTCGCTGGTGACACGGTTCAATGCGTCATAGGTATAGGTGTAGGTCTCGCCGTTCCGGTTGGTGACGCTGATCCGGTTGTCGTTAGCATCGTAAGCATAGGTCTCGCTGTTACCCAGGCCGTCCGTGTATTTGGTCAGATTGCCCTTGAAGTCATAGGCGTATTTACGCTCCACGCCGTTTTCATCGGTTACGGATGCCACACGGTCCATGGGATCGTAAGTGAAATACTTATAGTTGCCGTAAGCGTCCTTGATTCCCGTTACTCTTCCCTTGGCATCGTACTCGTATTCTGTTACGGCTCCGTCCTCATTGATGACCTTTGTAATGCGTCCTAAAGCATCATAGGAGAGTTCTACTCTTCCGCCCTCCTCATTGACGGTGGCGGTCTGGCGGTTCAGCGCATCATATTCTGCGGTGCGGCTGTTGCCCCTGGGATCCGTTACCTTTACTAAGTTGCCGTTTTCATCGTAGGCGTAAAGGGTAGTATAGCCCTCGCCGTCCGTGTAGGAGGTAAGCTGATCGTTAAAATCGTATACATACTGCTCCACGCCGCCGTCCGGATTCTCTACGACGGTAAGGTTGCCGTTGGCATCATAAGTGAACTTTGTCTTGTTGCCGTTGGCATCCACTGCGGATACCGGGCGGTTGTTTTTATCGTAGGTGTAGGTAAGGGTATAGCCCTCCGCATCCACCATCTTAATGAGGTTGTCGTTTTTATCATAGGTGTATCGGATGACGCCGCCCAAGGCATCGGTCACGCTCTCGGTAAGGCCATTGGGTGTATAAGTCACCGTAGTAGTGCCGCCCATGGGATCCGTTTCCGTCAGAGGCAGGTTGTTCTTGTCATAGGTGTAAGTATAGACGTTGCCCCTCTCGTTGGTCATCCGGATTAGGTTCCCGTTTTTGTCATAAGCGTATTTTACATAGGAGTTGTCCTCATTGTAGCGCTTGATGACACGGCCCATGGAATCGTACTCATAGCGTACCTTGTGGATGGTTCCCTCTCCTGCCAGCTCGTTCGCCGCCGTGGTAATCTGACCGTTGGCATCATAAATGGCGGAGATGACTCCGTTCATGGCATTGGTGATGGAAATTACCTGTCCCAATGCGTCATAGGTGTATACGGTGGTTCCGCCTAAAGCGTCCGTGATCTTTGTAAGGCGGTTGTTCTTGTCGTAGGTGTAGCTGGTGGTGTTGCCCCTGCGGTCCGTGACGCTGGTGCAGTTGCCGTTTTCATCGTAGGTGTAAGCCTCGCTGTGTCCTAAAGCATCTGTTAATGTCGTCCGGTTGTCCGCCTCATCATAAGTACTGGTATAAGTGCCGCCGGTGGGACGGGTGATGCCAGTGATGTTGCCCACTTCGTCATATGCGTAGGATGTCACGCCGCCCTCCGCATCCGTTACGGAGGAAAGACGATCAAGCTTATCGTAGCTGAGGGTTACGGTGTTCTTTCTGCCGTCAGTAATGGAAGTGACATTGTTATTCCCGTCATAGGTATAAGCGGTCACGCTTCCCCTCTGGTTGGTTTCCGTTGCCAGCTGGCCGCCTGCGGTGTAGGTATAGGCGATTACGCCGCCCTCCGGATCCGTGATGGAGGTAAGGCGGTTCATCTTGTCATAGGCATAAGCCGTGGCGTTTCCACGCTCGTCCGTGACGGAAAGCACGTTGCCGTTGGCATCGTAGGTATAGCTCCGGCTGGTCTTGTCCGGATTGTTCTGCTTTATTACCCGGCCCAGACCGTCATACTCATAGCCGGTGGTCTCTCCAAGCCCGTCCACTGCGCTCACGGGATTGCCGTCCGCATCATAAGTGATGTTTCCCTTTGCTCCATTGGCATCCGTGACGGTGACAAGCTGGCCCAGGGCATTGTAAGCAAATACCGTGTTGCCGCCTTCCGGATCCACGATCCTGGTCAGCTTATTTTCCGCATCGTAGCTGTAAGAGGTGATATTGCCTCTTGCATCGGTAACGGAAATAAGGTTGCCGTTGGCATCGTAGCCGTAGGATATGGACTGGCCCTTTGCGTCCGTTTCCTTCGTGATGCGGCCCATGGCGTCACGCTCGTAAGAGGTGGTAAGCCCTCTCTCGTTGGTCTCGCTGACGAACAGGTCCATGGAATTGTAGCCCGTGGCAGAGGCGTGGCCGTAGGGATTGGTCTTGGCGGTAAGGTTGCCGTTGGCATCATAAGAAAAGCTCGTGGTGTTGCCGTTGCCGTCCGTCCGGCTGGTCATGCGTCCCAGTGCGTCATAGGTATAAGTGATCGTATGGCCGTCCGCATCCGTCTCGGAGGTACGGTTACCCTGGCCGTCATAGGTGTAAGTGGTCTTGGCTCCCGTGGGATCTGTCATACTGGTCAGATCGTTTACCGCATTATAAGTATACAGGGTCTTGTTGCCCTGCCAGTCGGAAACAGCCGTTTCAAAGCCGTTGCCGTTGTAATCGGTGGTTTTCTTATTTCCCAGGGGATCGGTCTCGGTTACAAGCTTTCCGGCTTCGGAGTACTCATAAGAGTAGCTGTTACCTAATGGGCTTGTCTGCTTTGTGAGGTATCCCTTGGAATTGTATTCGTAGGTGGTCGTGTTTCCCTTGGGATCGGTTTCCGTAAGGATGTTTCCCATGGAATCACAGGTGTAGGTGGTGGTATTGCCTAAAGCATCCGTGCTGGAGGCAAGGTATCCCCTGTCATCGTAGGTGTAGGTTCTCTCGCCCTTTCTGGAATCCACGCTCTTAACCAGGTCGCCGTTTCCGTCATAGGAGAAAGATACGGTGGTGCCGTCCTTCTGGGTCATGGAGGCAAGCTGCATCCGTTCGTTGTAGGAGTAATGCTCCGTGGTTCCGTTGGGATAGGTGATGCTCTCTATATTGGTGGTGTCGCCTACATACGTATAGGTGGTGGTACCGCCGTTTTTATTTGTTTCGGAAATCCGGCGGCTCCTTCCATCATACTCATAATACTCGGTTCCGGCATTATCAGTCATGGAAGTGATGCGGTCCTTGTCATCATAAGTGATGGAAATTGTCTTTCCGCCTTCCTCGGTGTAGCCGTTGGTGCGGGCATCCTTGTCATAGGTAAACGTCATCAGACCTCTGCCCGGCATCTTCTGAGTAGAAACACGCCAGAAATCATCATAAGTATTCTCCAATACCTGATTTCCGTTAAAGTCTGACACGGTTAAAAGGTTATGGTTCTCGTCATAGGTATAATTGACCGTATCACCGTCCGGATTGGTCACGGATGTTAAATCCGTACCGGAATAGCCGAAGGTTACCTTTCTGCCTGAGCCATCTGCAACGGAAGCCAGGCGATCCCCGTCATAGGAAAATGATAAGCTACCTGTCTTCGTGGAAACCCTGGATAAATGGCCTCCGGAATACTCCATTGTTGTTACAATGCCATCGCTTTCCTCAATACGGACGGCCTGCCCCTCTCCATTGAACGTAATGCTTTTTCCCCGGTCGCTGGAAAGTATATAGCCGTCTCCATCTTTTATAAGAGAATACTCGCTTCCCTCCGTTGTCTGAAGCCCTTTTCCATACTCCCTGTGAAAACTTATGACTCCTCCCTGGGGCAGGAAGATTTTTACGTCATTCCGGTATATTTCCGCAGAATAGGAATAGGTGTGACCCCATCCATTTCCCAAACCGGAAATGTCCCTCTCTCTTATGCTTGAAACGTAGGTCCGTGTAAAGTCTAAGGGCTCCTTGCCTTCAACGTTCAGATCCCGGTAACTCCAGTTTAAGGCCCCGCTCAATAAGTCCACCGGATCCCCTGGCATGATGCTTACCAGTGACGGAAAGCCTGAAAACTCATTTGGGAAATTTTCACGTTCACGTGTCAATAATTTCAGGATGTCCTCTTCCGTAACTTCCCCACTGGCACCACTTCCTTTGATTTGGAAAAACAGGCTCTTGGATAACTGCGCTGCTCCATCCGTGGAAAGAGCCGGTGAAATCCGGATCTCATAATATCCCGGAGGCGCATACATGGGAAGTCCCCCCGCCAGATCCACATACTGTCCTTTCCAGATAATATAATTATGGAAGATATTGGTTGGCAGTTCTCTGGCACCGTATGTAGAAATGCTGTAATCCGGATATGGAAGCCAGTAATCATCTGGAAGATTCTCCATCCAGTCATCTTCTGTTGTCAAGTCCTCCACGGGCTCCTGCTCTTCTGCCGGTTCCTCCGTCGGCTCCTGTTCTTTTGCCGGTTCCTGCCCTTCTATGGGTTCCTGTTCCTCAGGAGGCTTTTGCTCCTCTTCCGGTGTCTGTTCTGCTGGAGGGTTCGTTTCTTCCGGCTGTCCGCCCTCCTCGCCTTTTTCAGTATCTGTCCCGTCAGGAGATTCTATCCCCTGAGAATCGTCCGTAGCTTCTTCCTCATCCAAAGCGCTTTGAACAATCGGCACTTCCGGCTCCACGAGGGAAGCTTTTTCTTCTGGATTTTCCTCCGGTTCTACCTCTTTCTCCGCTTCTTTTTCGGAATCTACCACATCAGGCTCCCCGGACTTCTCTTCGGGCACAGCGGAAGCTTCTATCCCAGGTTCATCCTCCATAAGCTCCGGATCTTCCAGGCCGTAAAATGCGTAATATCCCTTCAACGAGGTATATGAATTTGTAATACCATCCAAGGCAATACCCTCAAAGGAACTTAAAGTCTGATACTCTGCAGATTTTAATATTCCATTATCCAGATTTTTAAAGATGGTATCTTCAGACCAGTTATTTGATACATATTTAAGCATGGTCCCCGCTCCCGTCTTTGAAACATGATCTCGATTCGAGATTCCATATAGATATCCCAATGGTGTTTCACTACCAACAAGGTATAACTCAGCCTTTAAATTTGTATTGTATGGGAAAGCAAATTCTACTGCGGTAAATTCACCATACATCATTTCGTCTATCTGTTCTTCCATCCCGGTATCTGGATAATAGATTGCAATTTCATTTTTATACCGTTCTTCTAGAGAAACCATCCGTGCATAATCATACTCCGCATTTGATTCCGTTTCTTCTGGTGCTGCGAATACAGTTGATGGCGGAATGGAAGCTGCCATGGTTACCGCTGCCAAAAATCCTGCAAGCATTCGTTTACATCTGAGTTTCATTTTCCTCATTACATTTCCTCCCTTGTAAAAATTTTGTTCTTTTACGGGTCTCCTTTCAATACCCGTCTATATTGGTTTTACATTAAGCAAAAGCCAGGCTCTTCTCTTTCTGCCGGCCTTTGCCTTTGTACTTAAAAAGTGGTTCCGTTTGTACTGGCATAGGATGTGTACTCCTTGCCGTCTATAATGGCATAGTGAATTGCCGCCGCTCGGTATGTGCTTCCTTTAACCGGATTGTTATAATAAAATCCGCCGGAATGCATACGTGCATTTGAGCGGCAAGCTTTTTCTAAAGATGCCACCGGAATCCAGAAAATACCGCTTTTGACCTCCAGCATGATTTCCTTTGTCCCAAGCTCGCTGGCCGTTTCCCTTGTGTTTGTTGAATATACTACCATTAGCCGATCATCTTCTTTTAACACACCTAACGTTAAATCAAAAAACACTCCGCTTCTAGGCTGTATCGTCTCTGTCCCGGAAAGCTGGATATAGTACTCCGCTTCCTCGGGCGTCATCTCGGTTATATCTGCCTCCCCCGATGTGCCGGCCGCCCATACATTTAACGGCAGTAGCATTATCACCATTAGTAACACTGTAATTCGTTTAAAACATTTTTTTCTCATTTTCTTTTCCTCTCTTTCTAAGCATAATATTTGCCCCTACATCCATAACATCCCTATGCTTCCCAAAAAGGTAACACTAAAATAAAAATTTTTTTATTTTTTTGCAATAAAAATCCTTACTCCGCCGTAAATACAAGCATTGTAAGGATTCTCTTATAATATCTATAGCAATTATCAGTCGTATGTCCATTAAAAATTTATTTCAGATTCTCTACGATTTTTTCAGCTTCACTTAAATCAAGGTTTGTGTCAATCGTATAAATAATATCATCTTCCGCAAAAATAATATTGATATCATCTTCTGTACTTATATATACATTTCGATCCCCTATCTGTCTCTGTTGACCTAGAACTTCATTTCCCCCTTTGTTTTTAAAAATATCGCCGTTTATGATGTAGTATTCACACGAAATGTTTAGCTGAATATCGCCATTTTGATAATATGCCATGATTTCTTCGCTATTTTCAAAAATATTTTTTTCAATCAGTTCCAATACCAATCCGTCCGGAATATATTCCGGAACCAAAACCCGTCTCTCAAGTGATTCTTTCAGGGATTCCCAATCTGAATATATCTTGTAATACTCACTTACACCTTCTTCCATCACATTCTCTCTCGATCCCATTGTATGAAAATAAACACCATGTGTCGTTTCCCTGATTATCTGCCACAAAGACTTATCCACTGCCATAACAGAAGCCGTATTTCCAATACCAGCCATGACCACTATAATTGCTGCGGTCACGGCAATCCGGCCTTTCCAGGATATTCGACTGGCTTTTTTCGCTCTTTTAACGGCCGTTTCTGAATCGGAAGGCTCAAGAGACAAATCAAGGCCAAACCTTTCATTGAAACGTTCAAGAAACCGTTCCGGTTCCATATCGGGGGGAAGCTCCTCTCTTCCTTCTAATTTGGCAATCAATAAGTTGATATATTTAATCTTATATGTATCCATGACTTCCGGGGCTTTTTCCAATTCCTCTTCCATTTCCTTATACAGCTCCCGAATCAGATTTTCATTTTTCTTTTCCGTCATTCTCATTCTCCCTGTTTTCGGATATCTTCATAAATTCCCGGATCCGTCTGCGTATTCTTGAGACCGCCATTTTACACGCCCCTTCACTGCTTCCAAAATCCTCGGCCATCTCCACATACGAATTTTTCTCTTGATAGCGGCTTTTCAAAAGCTTCATCTGTTCCTTGCTCACCATATGGCTGAACTCATCCAGCACAAGAAACTCATAAGTGTCTTCTACGCTGAACGTATCCACCAAACCTCCTATGGGTTCTTCGTTTGCCCGAAGCCTGGCTCTTTTTGCGAGAGACTGCTTCATCTTATATTTTGCCGTATTATAAACCCATCCACGCCGGTTTTCATGCGCCTGCAGCTTTTCCGCATGGCGCCACGCCTCATAGAATACTTCCTGGACTACCTCTTCCGTTAAATGTTTGTCCTTGCAGTATCCGATGACAAACTGAAAAATCTCTATGTACATCTCGTGATATAGTTCTGATATAAGCCCGTTCTTTTCTTCTTTTGTCATCTTTCCTCAATCCTTACAAAATTTATTTGGTTTCCTGTTCAAATTTTTGGAAAGCTTCCACGAAAAATTTTATGCATCAATATTCTATCCAATATGAGGTTCATAAGTCGTCGGTATATCGTCCATTTTGAATTTACAGTGAATTCTTAGGGGAAACTGTAAAGTGATGTAATTATAGAAACGGCATATAATATAGAAGCATTATCCAAATACCGTAGCCCCTTAATCTTTTATGAGGCCGTATTTGGCAGAAAGCGCATATTACATATCCTCCCAATATACTAAAAGGGCCCATAAAGTCCGCATGATTGCCTGACTTTTGGCCCCTTTAATAACCCACTAAACCACCCTCTGTCCCAATGGTCTCATCCGATCATCACAAATGACATATCGCCAAAGAACATTCACTTCCGTTAAATCCTTATCCCGTCGTTCCTCCAATAATAACCAATCTATATAAAAATACATCTGTTTCGTAAACAAAATGCGATTCATTCTTTTCATAATGAAAACAATTGCTGACCTATTTTATCTCCTGCTCCAAGGAGCGGAACGTTTCCGTATTAAAAAAATCGGCTATTGTAATATCCAGACCATCACATAATTTAACAATCGTGGAAATCTGCGGATCCCTGCTCTTCCCGTTCAGGATGCTTTTCACCGTAGACGCAGGCATGCCGGATAAATCATATAAGTGGTTCACTGTGATCTCTCGCTCTTCGCAGAGCTCCAGGATTCGCTTTTTTACTGCCTCTAGGATCTGCATACCGCCGACTTCCTCCATAAACTATAGGTAGGTACTTAAACAGTATTTTACAGAATCTAAATATTATAAGTCGTCGATATATCGTCCATTTAAGACGAAATTCGAATTTATTTGAAAACTTCGTCAAAAAAATTCTCCTTTTACTTTGGCTGCAAATGGCCTTAATGAGACTAAATAAAACTAATATATATCTGGCCGCTTTCAGGGCGGTGTCCGTCGTAAAAAAACCGCCCACCGAAATAATCTCTCTGAAATGTGATAAATCTGTGGTAAAACGCAAAAAAGAAAGGCTCCTGCTCTTCGCAGAAACCTTGAATTTCGAGGGAGTGGGGGCACCCTTTCGGGTACCCCCGAGTGTTATGAATGAAATACTGATATGTGTTCTTGCTACATTCTTAATATAACAAAGAATTGTGACCAATCTATGTCCAGCTTCTAAAAAAAGAATAAAGTAAATTAAGAAATTCTTACGAAAGCCGAAAGAAAGTCAAAACCACTTCAAAAGCCTGTTTTTGCCCCACATTCAGCAGTCAGGCCACAGCATTTCTACAGTACCCCTGCTCCCTGTCCGATATCTACAACATAGAAATCCGCCTTAATTCCTGTTCGTTTCTCATAAGCAGAGCCCACGGTTTCAATGAAAGCCTCCACCTGCTCGTTTTCAACAATGCTGACCGTACAGCCCCCAAAGCCGCCGCCCGTCATGCGGGACCCCAGCACGCCGGAAAGCTTCCATGCCTCCTCTGCCAAAATATCCATCTCCGGACAGGATACCTCATAATCATCCCGGAGAGACACATGAGATGCATTCATCAGCTTGCCAAAAGCTGCAATATCATTCTCTTTCAGGGCTTTCACCGCATCCAGCGTTCTCTGATTCTCATACACCGCATGCTTAGCACGTTTTTGCTCCACCGGATCTACAATTGCCGCCTTGTGTGCTTCAAATGCTTCAATATCCAAATCTCCCAAAGCTTCAATAGACACCACACTTTGGAGCTGCTTCAGCGCCGATTCACACTGCTGACGGCGAACATTGTACTCAGAGCCTACCAAATTATGCTTTACATTACTGTTGGCTATAACAATGCGGGCATGGTCAAGCTTTACGGATGCATATTCATAAGACAGATCTGCCGTATTCAGGAAAATCGCATGATCCTTTTTACCCATGGCACTGGCAAACTGATCCATAATACCGCAGTTCATACCATTAAAATTGTTCTCAGAATACTGGCCAATCAGGGCAATTTCCACCTGGCTGACCTCTATCTCAAAAAGATCCCGAAGTATAACGCCGGTCAGCACCTCCAAGGATGCGGAAGAGGATAATCCGGAACCATTGGGGATATCTCCCGCAATTACAACATCCATACCCGCAGGAACCCTATGGCCCTTTTCTCCAAAAGCCCAGATGACTCCCTTGGGATAATTGGTCCAGCCCGCCTCATCCCTGCATACCAAATCATTCAAGCTGGTCTCAATCACTCCTGCCTTTTCAAAGTTCATTGAATAAAACCGAAGCTTTTCATCATCCCGTTTTCTGGCTGCCCCATAGGTTCCCATAGTGAGCGCACAGGGAAATACATGTCCCCCATTGTAATCCGTATGCTCGCCAATCAGATTCACCCGCCCCGGTGCAAAGTAGGTGCGAATATCGCCCTCTCCCCCGTACAGCTCCGCAAATTTCTTTAACACTTGATTTTTCATTCTAAAAAATCCTCCGCTCTCCTGAAATGTTTATTATCCGCAGCTCTTCAAGACTCCCATATATCAAAATACCACAAGAATCAAAGAGCATTTATATTCCCAGTATAATAAAAAAAAAAGCGCCTGTCCACACAGACGCTCATAAATATTAAAAATTACAAAATTTTTGATAAAAAGTCCTGAAGCCTGGGATCCTTGGGATGCTCGAAAAATTCCTGGGGTGTATTTTCTTCCTTAATAACCCCCTCGTCCATGAACACCACTCGAGTGCCCACCTCTCTGGCAAAGCCCATCTCATGGGTTACAACCACCATAGTCATACCGTCCCTGGCAAGCTGCTTCATCAACTCCAGAACCTCTCCCACCATCTCCGGATCCAGGGCGGAGGTTGGCTCGTCAAAAAGCATGACCTTGGGTTTCATAGCAAGGGAACGCACAATAGCAATTCGCTGCTTCTGTCCGCCGGAAAGCTGGATAGGATAAACATCTGCTTTATCCTCCAGATTCACCAGCTTAAGAAGACGCATAGCTTCTTCCTCTGCCTGTGCTTTTGTCATAAGCTTCTGCTGCACAGGCGCCAGCATAATATTTTTCTTAACAGTCAGATTGGCAAATAAATTAAAATGCTGAAACACCATACCCATATGGCGGCGCACCTTATTGATGTCCACATGAGGGGAGGTAATCTCTTCCCCGTCAAAAGTAATGGTTCCGCCGGTGGGCTGCTCCAGAAGATTGAGGCAGCGGAGAAAAGTGGATTTTCCGGAGCCTGAGGGTCCAACGATTACAACCTTTTCTCCCTGCTCAATATGAGCATCGATATGGGAAATTACCTTGTTATCCCCAAAGGTTTTTGATAAATCCTTAACGTATATCACTTTTTCTCAGCCTCCTCTCCATCTTACCCAAAAGCCAGCTCAGGAACAGGACCATCACCAGATACATGACAGCTATGGCGATAAAGGGAACCAATGCCTGATAGGTATTGGCCTGTATAATCATGGCACCCTTGGTCAAATCCTTTAACCCGATTACCGTTACAATCGAGGTCTCCTTAAGCAGCGTAATCAGCTCATTTCCCAGAGCCGGAAGTACGTTTTTAAAGGCTTGGGGAATAATGACATGACGCATGGTACTCACATAAGTCAATCCAAGAGAACGACCGGCTTCCATCTGGCCCTTGTCAATGGACATAATGCCGGAGCGGACAATTTCCGCCACATAAGCGCCGGAATTTACTCCGAAAGCCAGCACTGCGCAGCGAATCAGGTTTCCGTCCGTGGCCCGTGTAGCGCCCGGAAACAGAACCGGCCAAATAACGAACCACATGATCAATAGCTGTACCATCATAGGCGTCCCCCGGACTACTGTCAGGTAAAGCTTACAGATTCCATTGAAAATCCGCAGAAGAATCCCTCTCCGGTTCTCCGGCTGCTGATCGTGTGCGGAACGGATAACCGCCACCAGCACGCCAAGCACCAAGCCTAAAACCAGGGCAAGCACAGTCACCAGAAGCGTGATCCGGATCCCCTTTACAAAATACATATAATTATCTTTCAATATAAATGTCTGATAAAAGCCCTTCTGTACGCCTTGCCACCATGCTTCCATGCGTCCCCCGGCCCCCTTTCTCCTTTTGGTAAAACAACGGAAAAAGGGGATGTCTTCTCTGAGACATCCCCCTGATGCTCTTCTTATTCAGCTTTGATGTACTTATCCAGGATTTCCTGAATAGAGCCGTCTTCCTGCAACTCTTTCAGCGCTGCGTTCAGCGCATCCAATAATGCCGTATTCTCTTTTGATACGGCGGCCGCATAGTCCTCGATTACATACTCTGTATCCAGGATCTTCAATCCCTCATTGGCTTCTACAAAACTAAGAGCAGGCTGCTCGTCAATAACCACACAGTCCACAGCTCCCTGTACCAGGTTCTGTACTGCCGTTGCACCGTTGGTGTAAGCCAGTACATTCTCCTCGCCATAATCCTCTGAGCAATACTCATATCCTGTAGTTCCCTCCTGAACGCCAATCAGCTTGCCCTCCAGATCATCCGCAGATGCGATTTCGGAATCCTCTTTTACAATAATGACCTGAACGCCGGTTGCGTAGGAATCGGTAAAGTTCACGTTCTCAAGACGCTCTTCCGTAACCGTCATGCCTGCCAGTCCAATATCAACTCCGCCGGTCTGTACGGAAGTTACGATAGTTGAAAAATCCATATCCATAATCTCCAGAGTCAGCCCCAGCTTCTCTGCCAGAAGTCCTGCGATCTCCGCATCGATTCCCACGATGTCGTCTCCGTCATAGAACTCATAGGGCGGGAATGCTGCATTTGTTCCCATGGTCAGGATGCCCTCTGTTACTGTGGTAAATTCTCCGATTTCTGCCGGAGCCTCTGTCCCATCCGGTGCATCCGCATCCTCTGCCGGAGCTTCTGCGTCTTCTGCAGGCGCCTCTGCCTCAGCGGGTGCTGCCGGCTCTTCTGTCTTGGAGCCGCATGCTGCCATGGATGCACACATAGCTCCCGCTAATAAAAGTGCGATTAATTTTTTCATGTTCTTTCCTCCCAAACTTTATAATAAGTTATTATGAAAGCAATCTGCTTTCACACATATAGATAAGGCTATGGGTTGATAGCCTATTAAACCATTTTAACATTATTTTTATAAATTACAAGAGAAAAAATGTATAAATTTGAACATTTCATGCATAAATTTTCGTCTTATATTTACAGATGGGACGGCTTTGGGCAGGATGTGAATTAAAGTATGAGAAATGCGGACGCCGCAGGAGGGAAATAGGTACTCCCCCTGCTCCGCTTCGCTAACACGCCTGTGGAGTACCTATTTCCCTCCTGTGGTTGGTTTTGCATGTTTTTGCTGCTGTATTAGGACTTTTATTTCTCGGGTTGTTCGTTGACTTTATATTTGGGTGTGGTATACTAAGACGGATAGTCTAGTGTATTTTAACATCGCAGAAAAAAACGTATGCAGTTTTTTGCATATGGGTTATAAAAAAGAAATGAGGTTTTTAGTATGAATGTTTTTGAATGGTTAAAGGTGCTTCTTCTGGGTATTGTGGAGGGAATTACAGAGTGGCTTCCTATCAGCAGTACCGGGCATATGATTTTGATTGAGGAACTGGTTCATTTAAATGTGAGTGCGGATTTTATGGAGATGTTCCGTGTTGTCATTCAGCTTGGAGCGATTCTGGCTGTGGTTGTGCTCTATTTTGGAAAGCTGTGGCCCTTTACGACGCCGAAGAACGGCTGGATCAAAAAGGAAACCTGGTCACTGTGGTTCAAGGTTTTGGCTGCAGTTCTTCCGGCAGCGATTATTGGAATTCCTTTTGATGATAAGATTGATGCCCTGTTCTATAATTATCAGACAGTGGCAATTACTCTGATTGTGTATGGAGTTTTATTTATTGTGATTGAGAATCGGAACCGGGGCAGAAAACCTGTGGTGCAGAACTTCCGTCAGTTAAGCTTTTCTATGGCTTTCTTTATTGGAGCTTTTCAGGTATTGGCGCTGATACCCGGCACTTCCCGATCCGGAGCTACAATTTTAGGTGCTATGCTCCTGGGGCTTGCGCGGCCCATAGCTGCGGAGTTCAGCTTCTTTTTGGGAATTCCGGTTATGTTTGGCGCAAGTCTTCTGAAACTGGTAAAATTCGGCTTCGATTTTACAGGCACAGAGATTGGGATTTTAGCAGTTGGCATGGTTACTGCTTTTGTGGTATCTATACTTGCCATTCGATTTTTGATGGGATATATTCGGAAGAATGATTTTAAAGCCTTTGGTTATTATCGAATTGTCTTAGGCATCCTGGTTCTTGCTTATTTTCTGCTTCTCGGCTAGTAAATTGCCCATGTGCCGGCATTAGATTCTTGCATATAAAAATAAAGGACATGACAGAATGTAAACCATCGCTTATTCCGTCATGTCCTTTCACTATTCAATGCCCATTCACCACTATCGTCTTTGATTTATGGCAGTATGCCAATCTCTATACTTCCAAAAGCTTCTCCACACTAGCCAGCTTCACACAGAGTACAAACAGATCCGTTGCCACCGCCAGTTCTTCCTTGGTCGGGAAGGACGGGGCGATACGAATATTGCTGTCCATGGGGTCTTTCCCATAGGGATAGGTCGCTCCTGCTCCGGTCATTACTACGCCAGCTTCTTTGCATTTTGCAACAATAGCCTTAGCACAGCCCTCCATAGCATCAAAAGAGATAAAGTAGCCGCCTCTCGGACGTATCCAGCTTCCAATCTCCAAACCGGAAAGCTCACGTTCCAGAGTATTAAGGACAGCCTCAAACTTCGGACGCATAATTGCCGCATGCTTGCGCATATGCTCATGGATGCCGTCTATATCTTTGAAAAATCTCACATGCCGAAGCTGATTTACCTTATCATGACCGATGGTCTGAATGGTAAGCTGCTTCTTAATGTCTTTCAGGTTGTTGGGCGATGTGGCTATGCAGGCCACACCGGATCCCGGAAAGCTGATTTTTGAAGTGGAGCAGAATTTGTAAACAATGTCCGGATTCCCCGCCTTCTCACACTCGTCCAGAATCTCCAGCAAAAAATCCTGGTGATCATCATATAAATGATGCACGCAATAAGCATTGTCCCAAAAGATACGGAAATCCTCCGCAGCCGGCTTCAGATTGGCAAAACGGCGGACCGTTTCATCCGAATAGGTAATTCCCTGAGGATTGGAATACTTAGGCACACACCAGATTCCCTTGATTGCCGGATCACTGCTTACCAGCTTCTCCACCAGATCCATGTCCGGCCCTTCCGGTGTCATGGGAACATTTATCATCTCTATACCAAAATATTCCGTGATAGCAAAATGACGATCATATCCGGGAACCGGGCATAAGAACTTTACTTGCTCCTGCTTGCACCAAGGTGCATGTCCCATGATACCGTGAGTCATAGCACGGGCTACCGTATCGTACATTACGTTCAGGCTGGAATTGCCATAGATAATCATTTTATCCGGAGATACCTCCGACATCTGGCCAAGAAGCTCCTTTGCCTCTTTCACGCCATCCAGCACACCATAATTCCGGCAGTCTACCCCCTCCGAATCCTTCAAATCCACACCACTGTGCAGGACATCCATCATTCCCATGGAAATATCCAACTGCTCCGCACTGGGTTTTCCTCTGGACATATCCAGATGCAGATTCTGCGCCTGTACCTCCTGGTATCTTGTCTCCAGCTCCTCCTTTAGATCCAGAAGCTCTTCCCTGCTCATTTCCCGGTAAGATTTCATTTTGCTCCTCCTCTTTCGCTGCCATCCAGCTTTTAGCTTTATGCAGCACTTATGCATAATTTACTGTCAACTATATTTCCTGTAGCAGATTATCCTTTTTTCACAAATTTGTCAAGCCGTTTTTCACATTCATCCAAAGACAGCCTGTACCAAATAGTTATATTCCTGCCATGTCGGATACTCTTCCAGCTCTCTTAAAGCTTCCGCAATTGAGCGGTACATCCACTCATGCATCTTTTTATTCTTCACATTAAAGCGCTCCCATACCGTATCTCCGATAATGCACACATCCCGGTGAATTGCCCGTAGATTGGAAAGCTTGTCTGCCAGCGCCAGCATCTTTGCATCCGTATCCGCCTCTGTCTCCAGAAATGTAATCGTCTCCTGTTTGCGTATTTTCCATGTAAGAGACGCCGGAAAATTTCTTCGTTTATTCTCACTTTCCCCCATAACCAGCTCTGTTATTCTGCGTCCAAAGTGCGCAAGGAGATCCTGTTCCGTAGCCTCAGTATCCTCCAGAACATCATGCAGAACTGCCGCTGCAATCACTTCTTCGTCATCTGTCATCGTAGACACAATCGCTGCCACCTCAATGGGATGGACAATATAGGGTACATTCGTTCCCTTGCGCATCATTCCCGAATGGGCCTTTGTTGCAAAAATGATTGCAGAATCCAATAGTGTCAATACCTTCTCCATATTCTTTTCCTCTCCATGGGGCGAAAGCATCCAATTCTGCTTTCCCCATAAGCAGAACCGGATACTTCGTTCCTTCTCTCTATGCATATACACGCAAAATCGTGGAAATTTCTTTGATCATAGACATCTCACCAAGCACCAGAAGCGAATCTTTGAAATGGCGCTCCAATACTTGTTCCGTAATGACAGCAAGCTCAGCCAGTTCACCACGTTTATTTTTTTGAATCACTTGAGCAATACTCACATTATTATTGCCAAACACCGAAGCAATCCCGGCTAGAACGCCTGGACGATCTTCTACCTGCAGGCGCAGAAAATACCGATGACTTGTCTCATCCGCCGACTTCACACACAGATTCTTATAACAGGTGCAGCCGAGTCTTCCTGTACTTCCTGCCTGAATATTCCGGACAATCTCAAAGATATCGCCTGCCACTGCACTGCCCGTTGGGAATCTGCCGGCGCCGCGTCCTAAAAACATTGCGTCATCCACCGCATCCCCGTGTACAAAAACAGCATTAAACGCATCCTGAACCGATGCCAGCGGATGTTCCTTGGGAATCAGCATAGGATAGACCCCTGCTTCTATGCCGTCCTCACCGTTTTTTGCCACTCCCAGAAGCTTAATCACCATGTTCAGTTCATCTGCATAGGCAATGTCCGCCGCTGTAATCTTCGTAATCCCCTCTGTAAATACATCCGCAAAGGTCACCCGGGAATTGAAAGCAATGGAAGCCATAATCGCTACCTTCCGCCCTGCATCATATCCTTCCACATCCGCCGTCGGGTCAGCCTCCGCATAGCCCAGCTCCGCAGCCAGCGCCAGCGCATCTGAGAATTCCATCTTGTCCTGAGTCATTCGTGTTAGTATGTAATTGGTTGTTCCGTTTACAATCCCCATAACCTCAGTGATATAATTGGCTGCCAGACATTGCTTCAGAGGACGTATAATGGGAATCCCTCCTGCCACTGCTGCCTCAAACATCAAATCGCAGCCATGCTCCCGGGCCGTATCCAAAAGCTCCCGGCCATAGTCTGCCAGCAGGTCCTTATTGGCTGTCACCACATGCTTTCCTGCCTGCAGAGCTTCTAAAATATAAGTCCGAGCCGGCTCGATACCACCCATTAACTCAATCACAATTTGAATCTTTGGATCTTCCGAAATCTCTTTCCAATCCTCCGTCAACAGGGCAGAATCCAATCCCTCCCGCTTTTTCCCTTTATCACGCACCAGGATCTTTGTAATCTCCACAAAGACTCCCAGCTTTTTGGGCATTTCTTCTTTCTGGCGCTTCAGAATCTCATAGACTCCCCCGCCCACTGTACCTGCGCCTAAAAGCGCAGCTTTTATTACCGGAATATCTCCCATTTTCTTTCTCCTGTCTGAAACTCTTTCCCTGCACCCTTTCATGGATGTTATTCATATAATGAGCCACAGCAAACCTATACTGTTGACCATAGATATAAGTGTACTATGATTTCAAAGACATGTCAAAAGAACTTTTATAAAAAACTATGTCTATTTTGTAAAATTAAGGAATCCTTCAGACAAAGTGAAGAAGCTCTCAGGAATGCGCTTTCAGCCATTGCATACATTCCCGATAGTCCGGAAGTATCTGCTCCACAATTCGGTAAAATGCTTTGGAATGATTCATTTCCTTCCGGTGGGCCAGTTCATGCACCACCACATAGTCCTGAACCTCGTCCGGACAAAGCATCAATCTCCAATTATAATTCAAATTTCCTCTGGCACTGCAGCTTCCCCATCTGGTCTTCTGCCCCCGGATAGAGATGCGCCCATAAGTAACACCCATCCTGTCCGCATAATAGGCTGTCTTTTCTGCCAGCACTCTTCGTGCCTGTTCCCGGTAAGCCTGCTCCTCTTCCAAAGAAGGTGTGGGCAGAAGGCTTTGATGATTATTCACCTCCAAAAGCTTTTTTTCAAGCCACGTCTCATGGCGCTGTACAAATGCCGCAATTTCCTGCACAGGATAGCGAAGAGGCGCCCGTACAAGCACTTTCCCCTCTCTGGTCACTTGAAGCGCCAATGTCCGGCGTCTGCTGCGTATTACTTCATAAGAAATCATCTGACTTTATCCTCTCTGCTTATTTCTCCCCCTGTTTTCCTCCAAGCTCATCCCGTTCCTGCCGAAACTCTGTCATGCAGGATCGGAACCGCAGCGGCAGAAGGCCCTGCTGACATCTTGGATTCCTCCGTTCTTCAATGGCAATGGTTTTGCAAAAGAGCTTCCACAGCTCCTGAAACTCCTTTTCCTGCCCGGAGCGGCACATCAGATAATCCGGATTAAGCTCCTTGGCATCTGCCAGCACCCAAAGGGAGCCTTTGGGATGCACTGCCATGACGCTGCGCTTTTTATCATGAATCACCCAATTTTCCTGCTGAAACCGGTCCGAAAAATGAGGGGCCAAAAGGGGCAGAACTGCATATGCCGGTTCAATCGTGCTGTAAAGCACCCCATTTTCCAGCTCCTCAAAGCGTACAAATCCCATATAACGGTGAGCCTCGTGCCATGCCTTGGTACGAAGTCTCATCACTAAGGAAACGTCAGGATCCTGAAGACAGTTGACTACCTGATGCCCGTTCATCATATGAAGCCCCAGTACTACCATTCGATAGATGGCATCCGCCCTTTTGCTGTCCGTACAGGCTGCTGCATAGCAGACTGCCTCAAATGCTTCCTCCCCAAGCTTCTGACGAATTGTGCGCAGTACCTTTTCTGCCTTAAGGGCACCTGTCTTCACCTGACGATATTCACAGAACAGCTCCAGGCTGTCTGCGGCATCTGTTTTCAGACGCACATTCTTATGTCCCAGGCGGCTGTCCCAAGCATCATAGATACCTGTCAGTATTCCGTCCAGGCTGTCCTCACACCAAAATATCGTAGTCATCCGCTTTCTCCTCCATTATGATTGTGTTATGCTGATAAATTTGGGGATTTACTCTCAAACCCTGTACCTGATTGGCAGGAAAAATTCTGATCATCAAACAGGGATAATTGCCGATAAGTCACCTGTTCCCCAATTCCTAATGGCAGTCGCTCCTTTACATCCAGCAGATTGCGTGTAATAAAGTCTTCCTCTATCCGAATCGGATACATGGTCCGACCCTGGCAGGTTATAAAATAGAGCGCACGCTTTAACACTACACCCATCCGCTTCAAATCCGGAAAATCCAAACTTTCCAGCCGTCTTGCTTTCACTATCCTCTGTGCGGAACGCACGCCAATTCCCGGTACTCTAAGAAGAGTCATATAATCGGCTCTGTTAACCTCTACCGGAAATTGTTCCAAATGGCCCAGGGCCCAGTCACACTTGGGATCTAACAGCACATTAAAGTTAGGCTTATCCTCTGAAAGCAACTCTGAAGCGTGAAATCCATAATATCGCAGCAGCCAGTCTGCCTGATACAAACGATGCTCCCTTAGAAGGGGCGGGCCGCCGGGCAGCGCCGGAAGCATACTGTCCTCATTCACCCGTACAAAGGCAGAATAAAATACCCTTTTTAGTTCAAACTTCTGATACAAAGATTCTGCCACAGATACAATCTGAAAGTCATTCTCCGGCGTAGCGCCGATAATCATCTGGGTAGACTGTCCGGCAGGAACAAACCTTGGCGCATTGCGATAAAGGGCCAGCTCATTCCGATTCTCTTCCATACGGTTCTGAACCTGGCGCATGGGGGTGAGAATTCGTGCCCGTGACTTATTGGGGGCAAGGAGCCGCAGGCCCTCCGCTGTAGGAAGCTCCAGATTCACACTCATGCGATCTGCCAGATAACCGGTCTGCTCAATGAGCCGGGAATCTGATCCCGGAATGGCTTTCACATGGATATAACCTCCAAAGCCATATTCATGGCGCAGCTTATACAAGGTCCGATACAGCAGCTCCATAGTATAGCTTGGGCTTTTCAAAATACCGGAGCTCAAAAACAGCCCTTCGATATAATTCCGCCGATAAAATCCCATTACCAGATCACAGACCTCCTGAGGAGTAAACGCTGCCCTGGGAACATCATTGGAAGCCCGGTTCAGGCAGTAACGGCAATTGTAAATGCATTCATTGGTAAAAAGTATCTTCAAAAGGGAAATGCACCTGCCATCTGCAGAAAAGCTATGGCAAATCCCTGCTTCCGTGCAATTTCCCACACCTTTTCCCGTATTTCCCCGTTCTGTACCGCTGGAGGTACAGGCTACATCATATTTGGCCGCATCCGACAAAATATTCAGCTTCTCCATCAGTGTAAGCTTCTCTGGCACTCGAATCTGCATCCATCTCTCCCCTTATTTTCAAACATTTGTTCCGAACATTTGTTTTATTATTGTATCACACAAGGAGACTTGTTACAAGTAGAAAACAGAGAAAATTTTATTATTTTATAGCAATTTAAAGGACTGGGAATATACAGAAAAACTTTATCCGCCATATTCCAGTCCCTTATATGTATACCAATCGGCTTTACTTTTTAACAAATTTTTATCCGCTTACGGAAGACTCCGGTACATGGAAAAGGGCTTCTCATCCCCCACCCTATGGTACTTCAATCACATCATCCTTCCCAACCGGCAGAATCGCAGCCAAAACCATTCCAACCACTGCCGCCAGCGCCAGTCCGGAGATAGTAACCGTTCCCGCTACAGGAATACTGTCACAGCCTATTCCCAGCACGAAGATCAAAGCTGCAATCATCAGATTCCGGCTGTTACCAAAGTTCAAACGGGAATTAATAAGAATCCGCACACCTACGGAAGAAATCATGCCATAAAGTACAATGCTGATTCCCCCTGTCACCGGTCCCGGAATACTGGTAATAATTCCCCCTATCTTTCCGAAAAGTCCCAGAATAATGGCGAATACCGCCGCAATCCGGATTACCAGCGGATCGTAATTCTTTGTTACGGCCAGCACTCCCGTATTCTCTCCATATGTAGTATTTGCCGGTCCGCCCAAAAGACCCGCCACAGCCGTTGCAACACCATCGCCTAAGATAGTCCGGTGGATCCCTGGATCTATCATAAAGTTCTTTCCTACCACCGCACTGTTGGTGGTAATGTCCCCCACATGCTCAATCAATGTTACCAGGGCAATAGGCGCTATCGCCAGAATTGCATCTGCCTTAAAAGCCGGCATACACAAAACCTGATCCATGATGTTCCGATCCAGAAAAGAAAGGGCATGTGCCTCCTTCATGGGTGTCATATCAATAAATCCCATAGGAATGCATACCAGATAGCCCACAATAATTGCAAAAAGGATGGGCATCAGATTATAAATCCCTTTGGCAAACACCGATATACAGATAACGGCAGCCAATACCACCACAGTCACCAGAACTGCTTTCATACTAAATTCCCCATTCCAGTAAAATGCGGAATTAATAGCGGAACCGGAAAGGCGCAGGCCAATAACAATAATAATCGGCCCGGTCACAATAGGCGGCAAAAGCTTATTTACCTTTTCATACCCCACCAGCTTAATCAGACCCGCAAACACGGCATACACCAATCCTGCCACGATCAGCGCTCCCTTAACAGATGCCAGTTTATCCAAATAATCAGCATCTCCCATACGGGAATCTCCCAGAATCGCACAAATACCACCGATAAAAGCAAAACTGGAGCCTAAAAAAACAGGTACTTTCCTCTTTGTAATCCAATGGAATAAAAGAGTTCCAAGCCCTGCGCAAAATAATGTGATCGAAGTATTCAGTCCTGTCAACGCCGGTACGAGCACCGTGGCTCCAAACATTGCCAGAACATGCTGAATTCCAAGTATCAGTTTTTGACCTGCGGTCTTTTCCATATAACACATTCCCCCTTGTAAAATTTTTCTATCTAACTATACAATAGATCCGGAAATTTGGCAATGGCAAGAGCAAAAAAATTACGCTCATATTTTTCCATTTTTTTCTTAATAACTTCTTTTTTTGGTAAATGGCAAGCCCAAAAAAGGGCCTGCATACGGCCCTTTTATTAAAATATAAAATTTCTCTATCAGCTCAACGGATAATATCCCATTCTGTTCCCCAATGAAACCGCTATGTAAAGAGGTGCTTCTCCCTGTGCCAGTTCATCCGGTATCTCAAAGAACAGCTCCCCATCCTTCGATTCTCCCGGTTCCAGCGATGTATTATTCAGACACGGGCTGTAGGTCATGGCATTGACACAGTCATAAAAATTCTCATGTCCCTCATCTGTCACCTGCACAAGGGGATCTTCTCCAACGTAATAAACCATTGGCAGGAATATATCCTTTTCCATGCCTTTGTTGGTGATTGTAAATTTCCCCTTGACAAACTGACAGCCGTCATTTGCCGTATAAACATACCAATTATCCTCAAATTCTTTTACAATCTCAGCCGAATGGCAGGTAATCTCCCATCCTGCCAGAGTCACCGGCTCATCAATCGCAATTTCACTCTTTCCGGACAAATGATCCATCAGAGACACATAGCTTTCCGGCTCGTTGATATGGTGGTATATATAACTCAGAACATCTGCCCCTGCCTCATATAAGTCTACAGAGGTACTGGAGTTAATCTCCCGAATAGCAGTTTCACTTCCATCTGAGTTCTGATAGAATCCGCCCTCCTCATAATTTGCAGTTAAAACCAGATAATAGTCGGCCTCCTCTGCCGTTGCAGGGTATTCCTCCTCAGGAAGTTCCAGCATAAAATCGCCTATCAACCGCAGGGAGGGAGGTGAGTCATCAAACTCCTCTCCTTGAAGATTCCGATATAAAGCAATGACTTTCTTCCCCTCTATCTCAATAGCCTCGGGTTCACCCTCCTCTGTCTCCTGGGAAGAAGCTTCATCCTGTAATGTCAATTCCTCATCTACAGTAACCGTTAGGTTTGATGCATAGTAGTCCTCCTGGGTTAACTGTGAAGTATTTTTGAAAGAATCTTCACCAAACTTCCCCTCTACCGCAGGAATCACAGTATTTTTCAAATAGTCCAAGTAAGTCAGGGCATCTTCCAGATTCGCTTCCCTGATTTGATAGGGCGCAAGAGAAGAATAGAAAAATGTATCCTGCCAGGCATCCCAGCATCAGGCAAACTGCCGTTGCCGCTGCCAAAATCCTCTTCACTTTCGTATCCCCCTTAGAAATAATTTCCCTTTCGTGCCTATATCCGTATCATCCACTTAAGCCTAAAAAATCCATAAGGCTCCAAAGCTTAAGAGTTAATCACATTGATTCCATATTGGCTCTCAATCAATCAGCAAAGCGATTGGCCCGAATTTACTCAAAATCCACATCCAGATATGGATTTTCCACCCTATGGAACTCTCCCCTGTCCGCAGCCTCCGCAAAAGCCGGCTCCACAGGCATTTTGCCGAGTACCTTTAAGTCCAGCTTTGCCGCCTCTTCATCAATATGACTCTTGCCAAACAGCTGAATCTCCTTACCGCAGTCCGGACATTTAAAATAGGAATAATTTTCAATGATTCCCTTTACTGGAATATTCATCTGCTCCGCCATGCTCAGGGCTTTTCTTACTATCAGCTGAACCAGATCCTGAGGTGAGGTTACCATAACAATCTCATTCACCGGAAGCGACTGGAATACGGTCAGGGGCACATCTCCCGTTCCCGGCGGCATGTCAACCAGCAGAAAATCCAGATCGCCCCAGATTACATCTGTCCAGAACTGCTTCACCACATTGGCAATGATGGGACCTCTCCAGATAACCGGTGCTGTCTCATCGGGAAGCAGAAGGTTGATGGACATAAGCGCAATTCCGTTCTCCGTATAGCAGGGTGTGATTTTGCCATCCTCCGTTGCTTCTGCCGGACCATGAACACCATACATCTTCGGAATGGAAGGCCCTGTAATATCCGCATCCAGGATTCCCACCTTATAGCCCTTTGCCGCAAGCCGGTTTGCCAGGGAAGCCGTTACCATAGACTTTCCCACGCCGCCCTTGCCGCTGACCACACCGATCACCCGGCGAATACAGCTATACTCGTTGGCATCCACCTGAAAGCTTGCAGGCCCCTGTTTACTGGGGCATCCCTCACAGCTTGACTTATCACAGCTGCTGTTATTGCATCCTTTTTCTGACATATTTATCGTCCTCCTATTTAACATATTTAACTTTTAATTTTCCAATTCCCTCGTTATATTTCGAAGCCACAGCTTCTTCCGGTACCGCCATGTGGTAATAGGAATCTTTACAATCTCATCCGACAGCAGCACCACAAATACCGCCTTCACGCCCCAGTGCAGCCAAAATGCAGCAATAGCCCCCAGGAAAATGGAAAAGCACCACATGCCAATTACATCCACGAAAAATCCAATCCGTGTATCTCCCCCGGCCCGGAACACGCCTACAATCATCGTAGTGTTGTAAGACTGGAAGACAGCATAATAGCACACCACAAAAAGCATAAACAGCAGATAATCCTTTGCCTGATCTGAGATTGTCATGCTTCCGGCTATCCATCCTCTTAAGAAAAACAAGCTCAAGGACGCAGCCAGTGTAATTCCTACACTGAGCCATATAAACTTTCGGGCATAAGCCTCCGCCAGCCTAAGCTTCTGTTCCCCAATTACTTTTCCAATCATAATGGAGGTGGCGGCAGACAGGCCGAATCCTATCACCATAATCAGCTGCCGGGATACCTGGGCTACGGAATTGGCAGCCACGGCCGCACTTCCCAAATGACCGATAATAGCCGCATTGACAGACATGCCCAGTCCCCACATAAGCTCATTGGCCACTACCGGGGAGGAAAATACCACAAAATCCTTTAATAAATATCGGTCAAATTTTACAAAATCCCGCAGATGGAGAGAGATAGGATTGCCCTTCCAGTTTATGTACAGCACCACAATCACCAGCTCCATAATTCTGGCAAACAAGGTTGCATAGGCCGCACCGCAGACGCCCATTGCAGGAACTCCAAACATGCCGAAGATCAAAATTCCATTGCCAATGATATTGATAATCAGAGAAATGAAATACGTCCAGGTGGCAACTACCACCCGCTCAACACTGCGCATCAGATTCAGATAAATCATGGTAAAGGCCACCGGAAGATAAGACCAGGACACAATACGCAGATAAGAAATTCCTTCTTGTATCACCGGCTCTTCCGTAGTAAAAGCGTACATAAGCTCCCTGGGAAATGCCTGGGCCGCCCCAAAAAACACAATGCCTATCCCCATTGCAGCACACAGAGATATCCCAAATACCTTCTCAATGGTACGAACATCCTGCTTTCCCCAATACTGGGCCGTCAAAACCGAAGCGCCGGATGTCAGTCCGAAAAAGATCAGGTTCATAATAAACTGAACCTGACCAGCCAGAGAAGCTCCGGAAAGCGCAGTCTCTCCTACTTTCCCCAACATCACCACATCGGCAGTCGTCACGCCTACATTAATCAGATTCTGCAAAGCCATGGGAATTACAAGGGCAATCGCCATTCGATAAAAGGCACGGTTTTCCTCTGCCGTTAATCTATTATGTTCTTTCATATACTTTCTATACTTGCTCCTTAAAACTTCTTTCTCCATACCTGCGGCGCAAACAGCATCAGGATCGGCAGGATCTCAAGACGTCCCACCAGCATATCCACGCTCAAAACCACCTTGGAAAAATAAGAAAACTGCGAAAAATTCTCAATAGGCCCCACATTTGCAAGACCGGGTCCCACATTATTCAGGGTTGTGAGCACCGCTGTAAAATTCGTTGTAAAATCAAAATTATCAAAGGCTACCAGCAAAATAGAACCTGCCAAAATCACCAGATAGCAGATGAGATACACATATACGCCATGAATACTCTCTCCCGGCACCCTCTTTCCATCCATCTTCACCACATTCACGGACTTTGGATGCAGAATCTGGCGAATCTCCTTATTGATGGTCTTTGCCAAAATCAAAATTCGGGACACCTTCATACCGCCGTCCGTAGAGCCGGCGCAGGCGCCGATAATCATCAAAAGCAGAATTACCATCTTGGAAAGCTCCGGCCAAAGCTCAAAATTAGCCGTCACAAAACCGGTTGTGGTAATCACCGATGCCACCTGAAAAGCTGCAAAGCGCAAAGCCCGAAGGGGCGTCTCATAGAGGTTCAAAATATTGATGGTAATCACTGCCGTAGCCGCCACCACCACTCCCAGATAAGCACGCAGCTCCTCACTCTTCATTACTGCCTTCACGTTCTTCAAAAGAAGCAGATAATATAAGTTAAAATTCACGCCGAACAGCAGCATAAATACGGTAATCACACCGTCAATGTATGCACTGTCAAAAGCCGCAATACTTGCGTTCATACTGGAAAAGCCGCCGGTTCCTGCCGTACTGAAGGTATGAATCACCGCATTGTACAGATTCATCCCCCCTGCCAGAAGCAGCACAATCTCCACGCAGGAAAGAAAAATATACATGCCGTAGAGAATCTTTGCCGTACCTCTGCTTTTGGGCACCAGCTTATCACAGGTGGGTCCCGGCATCTCCGCACGCATCAGGAACATAGCTCCCTTATTTCCCAGAGGAATCACTGCCATAACAAAAACCAGCACACCCATGCCGCCGATCCAGTGCGTTAAGCAGCGCCAAAAGTTAATTCCCTTTGGAAGCGCCTCAATATCCTGCAGGATGGTGGAACCTGTAGTCGTAAATCCCGAAACCGTTTCAAAAAATGCATCCACAAAATGAGGAATCGCTCCGGACAGCACAAAGGGCAATGCTCCAAAAGCAGACCATAAAATCCAGGCCAAAGCCACGATAATAAAGCCTTCCTTTGCATAAAACACCATATTTTTCGGCCTTTTCCCAAGGAGAAGGGACAGAGCCATCAAAAAAGCCGCCGTAAGCACAAAAGTAAGGCCGCTGTGCTCCTGATAGAGCAGGGACACAAAAGCCGGAATCATCAGCACCAAACCTTCAATTCTCAGCATTCTTCCCAGAATAAATCGAATCATACTGTAATTCATCGCTTCAGAATCTCCTCCAGATCCTCCAGGCCCTGGCTCATGGTTACAACCACGACGCTGTCGCCTACTTCCAGTGTGTCATTGCCGCCCGGAATAATGATCTGCCGCTTTCGTACAATACATGCCACCAAATGATTCTCCTTTAAGGTCAAATCCTTTAGCGGAATCCCCGTATATTTGGCCGCCTCCCGAATCTGGAACTCCAGAGCCTCCACTCTGCCGTTGATGAGCTGATATACAGTCTCAATATTGGCGCTGCCCATGGAGTTCTTCATAGCCCGCACATAGCTCATAATCAAATTAGCCGTTACATTTTTTGCCGAAACTACGCTCTCCATGCCAAGCTCATCCACCATATGCTGCAGTGCCTCATCATTCACCTTGGTGATAATCTTGGACACATTCTTCGTCTTAGCGTACATGGACATAATGATATTTTCCTCGTCCATGCCGGTGAGGGCCACAAATCCGTCTACATGATCGATGCCTTCCTCTTCCAGAAGCTCATGATCCGTCGCATTGCCATGGATGATGGTCGCCTTGGGCAGAAGCTCACACAGTTCTCCGCAGCGAGCCCCGTCCCGTTCAATAATCTTTACATTCATTCCTAAAGACAGCAGCTTCAAAGACAGATAATAAGCCGTCTTTCCTCCGCCGCAGATAAGGACATTTTTCACACGGCCCCGCAGACCGCCTACGAATTTGAAGAATTTTTCGATCTCTTTATGGGAAGCCGCAATATTGATCTTATCTCCCTGCCTTGGAACAAAGCTTCCGTCCGGAATATAAACTTCTCCGCCCCGCTGGACAGCACAGACCAGCATCTTGATCTGATATTTCTCATAAAATTCACGGAAAGACAACCCAGCCATGGGATTCCTCTCATTGACGGACGCCTCCACCAGCTCCACGCGGCCCTTCGCAAAGGTCTCCACCTTGGCTGCCGATGGGAAGATCAGGACTCTGGAAATCTCCCCGGCAAGAACAAGCTCCGGGTTAACTGCCATGCTCAGCTTCAGTTCATCCTTAAATAAATGAATCTGCTGATAATAGACAGGATTGCGTACCCGGGCAATGGTCTGCTTGGCTCCTAATCTTTTGGCCAATAAGCAGCAGAGCATATTCATTTCATCGGTGGATGCACAGGCAATTACCAGATCCGCTCCCTGCACGTCCGCCTCCATCTGAATCTCTGCGCTGGCCCCATCGCCCACAATACAGGAAACATCCAGTTCATTGATTGTATCCTTCAGACGCCTTTCCCTCACATCAATCAGGGTTACATCATAACGTTCGACCGTAAGCTGTGTGGCAAGCTTATGTCCCACCTTGCCGTCCCCAATTATCACAATATTCATTCGTACTCTCTCCATTTAAATTCAACAGCGCTATACGGCACACTGCCATCAGGAAGGATTTCCAGCCACAAGGGCATGTGCTCGCAAATTCCTCCGGGCATTGCCGGGTACTGCTGTTTTTTTATTCCGGTTTTGCCGATTTTAACGAAACCGATCCGTCTCAAAATGCTCCATCGTTTTCAGACAGTTTAAAATCTGACGGTATTTATCCTGGACGCTGCCGGCCGCAAGGCCAATGTCCAGGGAAGCGGCAATGCTTTCAAACAGATTGTCGTCCTCATAGCCTGCCCAGGACTGAAAAAGCTCCAGCTTATCCCGGTAGGTCTCCGTATCCAGAAAGCGCAGCAGCATCGGATTCACCTCCGTAGGCTCCTCCACCTCCTCAAATCGGTACTTCTGTGTCACGTCCGGATACTTTTCGTGATCCACTTCACTTACAAACATCTCATAAGGCCGGACCCAGACCTTCTCGTCTCCGTACTGGTCCTGGTATACCACCATCTGCTCCCCTGTCTCCGAGTGGGTGGCAATGGCCGTCACCTGGTACAGTCCATCCTTAAAATGCCGATAATAGGCACCAATCCTAATCTCTCTCACAAAATTCCTTCTTTCTCTATATTCGTCTGCTTCTGCGAACAAGAAGCCAAATGCTGCGGCTGCACATCCCATGGTCCGCTGACCAGAGAAATGGATGTTCACTCAAGCATTTGACCTGATAACTGCTAGTGTAGCACACTTATGCAAAAAAGAAAACCCCATCAAAACAGAAGTTCCGGATAAAGCTTTCTTTCTCTATGAGGATAATTCCTTCTTTTTCTCCAACCGCCCATACATCCACTCCCGAAGAAGCGCATAGACCACGGAAACAATGGGAATAAAAATCAGCATGCCTAAGATTCCCATCAGATTACCGCCTACGGTCACGGCAACCAATACCCAGATAGCCGGCAGCCCCACGGAGTTCCCCACCACACGGGGATAGATAAGATTTCCCTCAATCTGCTGAAGCACCTGGAACAGCACAATAAATCCCAGTGCCTGGGCCGGATTCACCATCAAAATCAAGAAAGCTCCCACCACACAGCCGATGAATGCGCCGAAAATAGGAATCAGCGCCGTAAATGCCACCAGAACCCCCACCAGTAAGGCATAGGGGAAGCGCAAAAGGCTCATAGCCACAAAAAACATAGCCCCCAGAATCACCGCCTCCATACACTGTCCGGTGATAAAGCTGGAAAAGGTGCGGTGGCTTAAGAAGCACACATGAAGAATATAATCCACTTGCTTTTTCGGAAAAACCGCCTTCAGAAGTTTCCGGCACTGCTCCCCCAGCTTCTCCTTCTGAAGCAGCACATAGCAGGCAAACACAAAGCCGATGAAGAAATTGGTCACTGCACTGATAATGGTCCTTGCCACCGTCATTGTGGAGGACAGCACACTGCCTGCGCCGCTGCGGAAGAAATTCCAGGCAGTCTCCACGGCCTTCTCCCAATTCATCTCCAGACCCTCAATCCAGGTCACAACCTGATCGTTATTCCGGAAGATCTCTTCAAGCCACTCCTGTGCTCTCGGAAGAAATGCCTCCACACTGGCCCCCAGTCCAACCACCGTAGTGCCAAGTTCCGGAACCACCACAAAGATCACCAGTGAAATAACGCCAAGGACCAGCAGTATGGCAATAACCATGCTCAAAGGACGGGCAAGCTTCCTTTGCAGGCTGCTCTTCCTGGTCCTTTTTTCCGGAAACAGCCAGTTTTCCAAAGCCGTCATAGGCACATTTAAGATAAAAGCAATGGCTCCTCCCAGCGCAAAGGGGAAGCCGATTCCCCACAAAAACCGCAGCGCCCCGAAGACTGCGTCCAGTCTCTGGACACCCACCAGCAGCAATATGGTAAAAGCAATCAGAAGCATCAGCTTCTTCATGGTCTCTCGATTCAGATTCATGCGTGTTCTCCTTCTTTTGTTCCCCTGTAAGCCAGGAATAAATCTATTATTAAGGAGCATAAGCCCCCGAACCATTTCTGTCAAGCACAAGAAAATATTTTATAATTTTTTTATAAAGTACTGCCATTTTCTCGGACTTCTCTTAAGAGGGTAATACAGAATATTCATTCTTAATGGTAGACAGCACATACAATGTCTTTATTCCGGATACCCCCGGCATCCTGCGCAAATCCTGGTGAATCAATTCCAGGCTTGAGGTGGAATTTGTCACAATTTTCATCAGATAATCCATATCTCCGGCAATGGCGTGGCATTCGCAGATATCCTCATAGGCAAGAACCTCCCTTTCAAAGGGTTCGTGATATTTGAAATGAGAAAGCCTAAGGACCACAAAGGCCGTAAGGGTATTCCCCAATTGCCTTTCATCCAGAATCACCGTATATTTTTGAATGATCCCAGTACGCTCCAGCTTTCGTATCCGCTCAATCACCGCCGATACGGACAAATGTATGTTCTGACTGATTCGTGAAGCTGTCTGCCTGGAATTTTCCTTCAAATGTCTTAGTATCCTTTTGTCCATGCGATCCATATCCTGTCCCTCTGTTCCAGTTCCGTAATATATAGCAAAAGCAGCCTGCTTTCGCAAACTGCTTTTGTATCATACACGTATCATATCAAAAAAATTTCCCACTGTCCAGAAGCATTTTTATCCGATGTATCCCGAAAACAGGAATACAAAGGCAAGTGAACAGGCCGCCACACACGCCCAGGTTATGCCGCCTAATGTGATGGGCTTGATGCCCTTGGAAAATACATCCTTGAACTTAATCTTGAAGCCCACACCTGCCAGTGCCGATGCAAAGAGGAATTTCGCAAGCTTTCCGAGAAGGCCCGTTGCCGACATGCCAAGCCCCGGCACATCAAAGCCAAATACCCCGAAGGTGTTCAGTCCGGCCATCACTACAAACCAGAGAATGAACATAGGAAATGTCTTCTTTACAACGTTCAGCAGGGAATCATTCTGCCCACTCTCACCGTTCTGCTTTGCTTCTTTCGCCATAATAATCGTCCATACCAGCGCCACAAAAATCAGCATGGTGGTCCGGACAAGCTTTACATTCAAAGCGCCGCTCCAGTCTCCCAGGCCGTTCATGGCCACATAGGTCGCCTGTGCTCCGGCCACGGAGGAAGTGTCATTGATGGCAGTTCCGGCCAGAAATGCGAACTGATTGTCCGTCAGTCCCAAAGCCCCGCTCAAATAGGGATAGCTGAACGCCGCCAGGGTATCAAACAGAAAGATGGCTGCCATGGCAAAGGCGATCTCCTCCTCCAGTGC
Organism: Candidatus Merdisoma sp. JLR.KK006; assembly: GCF_036941035.1. Classification (NCBI taxonomy): domain Bacteria; kingdom Bacillati; phylum Bacillota; class Clostridia; order Lachnospirales; family Lachnospiraceae; genus Candidatus Merdisoma; species Candidatus Merdisoma sp. JLR.KK006. The sequence goes on from NZ_JAYMNS010000031.1 coordinate 37,255, forward strand.
CTTGATGATCCGTGACAGGGTGGCAATAGCCGTTCCGCCGCAGATGCAGGTTCCGCCGCCTACCAGTACAGAGGTATTCTTGCTTACACCAATCTTCTTTCCCACCAACAGAGCGATGGTAAAAGAAAGACAGATATTGAACAAAATCAGCGGCAATGCTTTTACACCTGTTCCCAGGATATCCGCAAAGCTCAAGGTAGCACCGGTAAGAATAATTCCCCAATTCAAAAACTTCTTGCTTGCAAAGGTAGTTCCCGCCTTAAAATCCTTATGAAGACTTGGGAGCAGGTTGCAGGCAATCATGGATACCAGAAGCGCTACCATGGGACCACCCATAACCGTGCGGTGAAACCATGCGGACTGCCAGTCCGTAGAAAGAGTTGCCAGCCATCCAATGACAAGACAGAGGATGACGGCACCTGTTTTCTTTTTATTCATTAGTATTTCTCTCCCTCTATTTCTTTCGTAAATAGTTTTTGTTCCCCAATTAACAGGTTGCTCCGCCTGTCAGATGAAGCTTCGCATCCAGGATCTCCTGCTTTCTATCGAGAATGTCATTGGAGAGAAGCTGCTTCTCCACATTCTCAAAGCCCAGACGCTCAATGGTCTTTGCAAAGCGCTCCCCGGTCTGTCCCTGCTCACGGAACAGAAGAATCGCTTTCTCGATTACGGAAAGGGCCTCTTCTTTATCGGTAAATACCTTAGAAAGAGCCTGACCCTGAGCCACTTTCTTGCCCCAGCGTCCACCGATGTAGATTTTATAGCCGTAGGTTCCGTCCTCAATACAGTCGAAAGGACATTTCCCGATACAGCGTCCGCAGTTGTTGCAGATATCCTTGTCAATCTCCATTACGCCGTCCACCATCTTTGCAGCATTTACGGGACAGGCCTTCTCCACGCCGCACTTCTTGCAGCCGTTGCAGTCGTCCTCCTCGTAGTTTGGAATCCGCTGTCCGATGATGCCAAGGTCATTCAAATCCGGCTTTACACAGTTGTTGGGACATCCGCCCACGGCGATTTTAAACTTGTGGGGAAGCAGTACCTGACGGTAGCCCTCGTAGAATCTGTGATGGATCTCCTCGGAAAGCTCGAAGGAATCCAGAAGACCGTACTGGCAGGTAGTTCCTTTACATGCCACTACCGGACGCACCTTGGAGCCGGTTCCGCCTGTTACCAGGCCGGCCTTTGCGATGTACTCGCAGAAGTCGTCAATCTTGTCATAAGGAATGCCCTGTACCTCAATGGTCAGACGTGTGGTAAAGGTTACAATCCCGTTGCCGAACTTCTCTGCGGCCTCACCGATAACCTTCTGCTGCTCTGCTGTGATTTTTCCGTTGATGGTGATGATACGTCCGGAAAAATTGTCCGTTCCCTTGTTGCTCAAAAATCCTCTTGCTTTTACCTTCTTCTCGTCCTCGGCGCTGATAGTTAATGTTGCCATAATATGTATCCTCCTATTTTAAGTAATTAATTTAATCCTCTTCCTCTACGGTATTAAAGGTGGTGCCGCCTTCCAGCACTTTTGTATTGGTGTAGCCGTAGTATTTCAGGCGGTTCTGCACCATATAGGCACGTTTTCCTTTGGCACAGACAATGAGAAGCTTCTCATCCTTGCCAAAGCCCTCTACCTCCCCATTGATCTTAGTCAGATCCAGATACGGTGCGGAGTGAATGGACGGCTGAATGGAAGCATCCACCATACGGTAGCCCTCTGCCTTCCCTTCCGCAAATTCTACCGGAGTAAAGGTCTCAAAAGCGCCGCTCATCTTGTTCAGCAGTACATTCAGTGCATGAGCAAAGGGATGAATCGCCGTGGAGAAAGGCGGTGCATAAGCAAAGTCCAGATTCTCCAGCTGATCTACCGTTGCTCCCAAAGAGATGGCTGTCACGGCAATGTCCGTTACCTTATCAACTGCGCCGCTTCCCAGCACCTGCAGGCCCAGGAACTTCCGGGTTGTCTTATCTGCCACCATCTTAATAATGAAAGAGCCCGCCCCCGGATAATAATGAGCCTTGTCATCCACAATGCAAAGTGCAGTGATTACATCATGGCCTGCCGCCTTTGCCGCAGTCTCCGTAAGTCCTGTACGTCCTGTATTGATGCCGCCCGGAAGCTTTGCTACACCGGTTCCAAGTACACCCGCATATTCAAACTCACCGCCGCAGAGATTCTTTGCCAGAACACGGCCGGCAATATTTGCCGTAGAGCCCATGGGTGACCATGCCGGCTCACCGGTCTCACGGTTGGTTACCATAGCACAGTCGCCTACCGCATACACATCCTCCACATTGGTGCGCAGATTTTTATCGGTGAGAATGGTTCCCTTGAACATCTCAATGCCGCTTCCCTCCAGAAATGCGGTATTGGGCCGGATTCCAATTGCCAGAACCAGAGCGTCCGCCTTTACCGCCCGCTTGCTGGTCTGCACCTTCTCCACCTTGCCGTCACCAATCACACCCTCCAGGGCAACGCCTGTCATGGGATTGATGCCTGCGTCAGCCATCTTATTTTCCACATACTCGGAAAGCTCCGGGTCCAGGAAATTGGGCAGTACATGGGGCGCAAAGTCAATAACGTTGACACGAACGCCCTTTTCCGCCAGATTCTCCGCCACCTCAAGGCCGATAAAACCGCCGCCTGCAACTACCGCACGCTTGATCTTTCCGGCCTCAACCGCTTCCCGAAGGGCAATGGCATCGTCCGGAGTACGCATAAAGAATACATTTTCCAGATCAAGGCCCTCAATCTGGGGACGGAAAGGTGATGCGCCGGAAGCAATAATAAGCTTGTCATAGCCGTAGGCGGCAGTCTCTCCGTTATGTACGGCCGTAACCGTCTTTGCCTCTGTGTCTACTGCAGTAACCTCGGTCTCTGTGAGAATCTCTGCGCCGGTAAGCTTGGAAAATGAATCCGGCGTGTTCACGATCAACTGCTCTCTTGTGGGAATCACGCCTCCCACATAATAGGGAAGCCCGCAGCCTGCATAAGAAATGTCTTTTCCCTTTGTGAGTATGGTAACTTCACAGCTGCGGTCTTCCCGTTTGATTTTCGCTGCCGCCTTTGTTCCGGCCGCAACGCCCCCGATAATCAGTACTTTCATCGGTAGAATCCCCTTTCTTTTTCGTGATATTTTTAACAATCCTGTGTCAAAATTCCCCGGTTGTCTCTTTTAGATTTATTATAGCACTTGCTAATTAATAATTAAAATGATATTATTTTATGAATAACATAGGTAAAACCTATTAAATCAAAAAAGACGCAATCTGCTTGCCGCCTCATGGGGCCTGCATGAAATTGCGTCTTTCATCTTAGTTCCGGCTGCCAATTGACCAAGCAATGTCATTTAGATGTGCCTTCACAAGTTTTTGGACTTAACGAAACGACATTGCTTTGCCAACACATTCATTTATTTAGAAAGCTTCTTCAATCCACCATTTAAGTACTACCGGAGTGCCGTCCTCCTCCCATGTGATTAAGAATTGTGCTATGGCGGCGCAGTCTGCCACTCCGCCCTCCCCGTAGAGATACTCGGAAGCCTGCAGCACATTTTTTCCCTCATATTCCACCATGGACAGATCATAAAATCCACGTGCATTGCCGCCTACAGCCTCTGCCATCTCCGGCGGCGGACATTCGTTTTCCCTGCCAAAAGGAATAAGCTCATCTAAGTAAGGGCAGTATGCGCTGTAGCTGTCTGCCTCCGGCTCTTGTATCACATCCACCACAAGTCCGCAGTCATGATCGATTTCTAGATCTGAGGGAAGCTCCATTCGCTCCATAGTATGATTTTTATATTTGAAAACAGCTTTGTAGGAATCCCCCACCGCACCGCATCCAAAGCCCTCAGCACTGAACACGATCTCCACATTTTCATCATTGTCCACATCGGCCCAGAATACATCGAATATGCCGTAATAGGAGCATTCTTCCTCATCAAAGCAATAGGGCGTGTCCTCATTCATATAAAACCACAAGCCCCCTGACCCGTAAAAGACGATCTGCTCCGCATCCTGCACCATAAGCAGCATGTCCATCTGCCCGTTTCCGTCTATGTCATCCAAACGAAGCCCTGTAAGCGCCAGGGCGCCATTTTGAAAAATCTTATCCTCCAAAAGCCGCCCGAAAAGCTTCTCTGCCTGTTCTGACCCGATTCCCTGCCTTTGTGCTTCCTCAAAAAATCTTTCCCTGTTTTCCTCCATCTGTTTCTTAAGGTAATTCTTTTCTTCCTCCGCATCCGGCGCCGTCTCATTTCCGGCTTTCTGAAACAGGCTCTGTACTGCTCCCGCTTCTTCCTGTGATGCCTGAACATTTTTACCGGACGTACAGAGTGAGGCTGTCCCTACACACATTAAGACTAAAATGCTTCTGCTGATTTTTTTCATCCATTTTTTCATAGTCCGCTTCCCTCTATCCACATCTTATTTATAGTTATTTTAATGGAAAGCTACATCAAAACAGAATCAAATTTACATCATAATTGCATCATCTTTTCTTTCAACCTCATTATGCCAACACATTTTCTTAGATCCATGTCACTTGTCAATGCTTCACAGAAATGGTACTATTTTATTGAGAAATTGGAACAGGAGATATGCGAATGACCATCCGGCATTTAAAAATATTTATTGCAGTAGCGGAAACAGGGAAAATGAGCCTTGCGGCAAAGAAGCTTTATCTGGCTCAGCCTACCATCAGTCAGGCCATCCATGAGCTTGAGGAGCACTATCACACTCCGCTGTTCGACCGTCTGTCCAAGCGTCTTTATATTACGGAGACAGGCCAGGAGCTTCTTACTCTGGCCCGGAATGCGGTACGTGCCTTTGACGATCTGGAGCTTCGGATGGAAAACTGCAACCGAACGGAGCATTTTCGAATCGGTGCCACGGTCACGGTTGGCTCCTGCCTTCTCCCTACGCTTCTGGAGAATTTCCGGCAGGGCAGGCCGTTAGTGGATACCTTTTCTTTTATTGGAAATACGGCTGTGATTGAAGACAAGCTTTTAAAGTCGGAGCTGGATGTGGGAATCGTGGAGGGCGTGATCAAAAGTCCGGATCTGATCAGCATTCCCATGGTGGAGGATTTTCTGGTTCTGGCCTGCAGCAAAGACCATCCCTTTGCTGCGCTTACCTCCTTTCAGCCCTCGGATTTGGAGGGTTTGGATTTTGTTATGCGTGAGAAGGGCAGCGGTACAAGGGCGCTGTTTGAAGAGTACCTGCACGCCAACCATATTCACATTCGCTGCCGGATAGAAGCTCCGTTTCCGGAGGCTATGAAGCATGCCATTGTTTACAATCATTGTATGGCTGTGATTTCCGTGCGCCTTATTGAAGAAGAATTGCAAAAAGGCACGATCCACATGCTGCCCCATCCGGAGCATGCCTGGAACCGCACCTTTAATCTGGTTTACCATAAGGATAAGATTCTTACGGATTCTATGCTTCATTTAAAAAATCTGCTGCTGCAGTATCGGAGACCGGAGGTTTGATGATTAGGAAAATTCATTCCATCTTTTTGCCATCAGCAAATATGTGATTGCTATCGGCCATAGAACATCCACTGAGGGAACTCCTGTGCAGAATGCAAGAATAAATCCCCATATGTTTGCTGCACACATCATATAAAAGCCTGCTTTTTTATGCTTTTCAAAGAGAACAGCCATTCCGATTATATCTATGGCAATCGCAATAAACAGGCTTATGCTTAAAGGTGATTTCCAGAAAATCTGCCGGTTCATCGCATGACTTACCGTATCATATAATCGATTGCACATTACATATAAACGAAATCCCAGCCATACCTGCAAAAGTCTTGTCATTTCTGCCTCCTAGTAAATGTACCATAATCCCTTTTCAAAATGAGAGGCCCTTTTTCCATATCCTCTGCAGACAAAGCGTTTAAAAATATACCATTTCTTCCTCCGGCTTCTCCACGGACTTCAAAGCCTTTGTATAGAGAACCGGGCCTTCCTCCCCGGAATACTCCTTCCGGGTCTCCACCTTTACCTTGGCAGTAACGGTAAGCCACTGGCGGTTGCGGAGCTTATCTATATTCTGAGACTTGCACAGGAAGCCTAAAAATACGGTATCGTCCGCACAGCAGGTCATAGCCCGGCGTCCGGGTACAAAATAGCCTGCCTCCAGTTCCTTCGGGCGCATCACCATGGCCTTGAAGCGGATTGTCTTGCCGTCGTAATGTTCGGGATGATCCATGGCATCCAGATACCAGATGCCATAGTCAATGTCTCCGATATCAATAATGTCCGCATTCAGATCAAAGGGAAGTTCTTCTTCATATTCAAAAAGCTCTCCGCCCTCCTGCTCAAATTCCACCTGGGCTCTGGGATTGGCTGCCCGGATATTCCGCTTATAGGAGGCGGCTTTGGTGCCCTCCTTACAGCGATTGAAGATCACCAGATCGGAATCCTGTACCATATCCATGAAAAGAGACTTCATATTCTGCATGTACAAGTCAAAGGTTGCGGCATCTACCAAAGTGATACCCTGAGCCAAAAACCAGCCTCTGGGAAGCTGCATTTCCCGAAGCATCTGCATGCCCCACATACCATTGTATTCAATCATAACCTGTGTAGGCTTATATTCTTTCCGGCATGTCTCCAAAAATTCGGGAGTAAATTCCGCTTTTCCCTCCACAACAATCATTACCGTATCATAGGATTCCAGAATATGATCGTCGTACTCTTCTTCCCCTTCCTCACAGGCAATCAGAAGTGTCTTGCCGCCATCGGAAAAATAGGGATCGGAAAGTGTCTCCTGGATAAAGGAGGTCTTGCCGCTTTCCAGAAATCCGTTTACTACATAAACAGGTACTTTATTTAAAAAACTCATGGCTGCTCCTATTCCGGTTCCGCAGGACTAATGTCCGCAGAATACTAACAATATGTTAACTGTCTCCTGCTAATCTTCCTTTATCTTTATACGACATGAAAGAGTTCCTTTAATGCCTCTTCATTAAGCTCAGAACCAATTACACAGAGACGTCCCGTATAATCAGGACTTCCGCCTCGAACCTCGTATTCCTCCGGAACAAAGTCGAACTGCATCCAGCCGCCCTCTGTTCCGGGGATTATTCCCTTGGCACGGAGTATAACACCATATTTTTCGGAGCCGCCCAGTTCCTCCAGAATCTGCTGCAGCTCTTCTGCCGTGTATTTGTGAGCTGTCTCTACACCCCAGCTTGTGAAAACCTCGTCCGCATGATGATGACCCTCGTGATCATGGTGGTGATGGTGATGATCATGGCAGCCGCAGGTGCAGTGCTCATCATGCTCATGGTGATGTTCATGACCACATTCTTCTCCGTGATGGTGATGCTTATGGCCGCATTCTTCTCCATGGTGATGATGCTTATGCTCACACGCTTCTCCATGGTGATGTTCGTGCTCACATGCTTCTCCATGATGATGCTCATGTTCACATGCCTCTCCATGATGGTGCTCGTGTTCACACGCTTCTCCATGATGATGCCCATGTTCACATGCTTCTCCATGGTGATGTTTGTGCTCCTCCATCTCCAGCTCCGCATGATGCATGGCGGCCAAAATCTGCTTGCCGTCCAGTTCATCCCATGGTGTGGTAATCATAGTCGCATGTCCGTTATGCTCCCGGAGAAGGGCTGCACACTCCTCCAGCTTCTCATCCGTTATGCTCTGGGTTCTGCTTAAAACAATTGTTCCCGCATGCTCCACCTGATTATTGAAGAATTCACCAAAATTCTTCATATACATCTTGCATTTTTTTCCATCAACTACAACAATGGAGCTGTCAATGTGAACATCCATGGAGCCTGCCACATTTTCCACAGCCTTTACCACATCGGAAAGCTTGCCCACGCCGGAGGGCTCAATGAGGATCCGATCCGGTCCATAGGTATCCAGAACCTCTTTCAAGGCTGTGCCGAAATCTCCTACCAGAGAGCAGCAGATGCAGCCGGAGTTCATCTCATTTACCTGGATTCCGGCATCCTTTAAAAAGCCGCCGTCAATGCCAATCTCGCCGAATTCATTTTCAATCAAAACAATCTTTTCCCCCTGAAAGGCTTCCTCAAGAAGCTTCTTGATAAGGGTTGTCTTTCCGGCTCCCAAAAAACCGGAAATAATGGTAATCTCTGTCATGGTTTATTCCTCCTTAACTAAGTTCCGCAATATTTCTTCCACCATACATTGATCAAAGCAATTCTAAGTTGCAAAAGCTTGTGTCATAGCTTGTTTTCACACTGTCAGAATATTGCTGTCTCTATTATCCGGATCTATGCCTCTTTATAATTAGCACTCTCATTAACACACTGCTAATTATAGCACGATCCTTCTATTTGTCAAATAAAAAGGCCACTGCACACCGGGAGCTCTCTTCCGTTTTGCAATGGCTCTTTCTCTTTTGATTTCCCTTTTATGCCAGCTTACCTTTTGCCAACTCTACTAAGGTTGCAAAGCCTGCCGCATCATTTACTGCCATGTCAGCCAGAATCTTACGATCCAACTGAACCTCTGCCAGCTTTAAGCCGTGCATGAACTTGCTGTAGGATAAGCCGTTCATTCTGGCCGCCGCATTGATACGTGCGATCCAAAGCTGTCTGAACTGACGCTTCCTCTGCTTTCTTCCTGCATAAGAACTGGTAAGTGCTCTCATGACAGACTGCTTTGCTACTCTGTACTGCTTGCTTCTGGCTCCTCTATAGCCCTTTGCCAGCTTTAATACTCTGTTATGTCTTTTCTTAGCGCCTAAGCCGCCTTTAATTCTTGCCATTTTTTCTCTCCTCCTTGAAATTTTCCTGCTTACAGATACGGTAAGATCTTCTTCATGTTCTTAACATTGGTTGCATCCGTAATAGTTGACTTCCTCAGGTTTCTCTTTCTCTTCTGAGATTTCTTGGTTAAGATATGGCTCTTATACGCTTTCATTCTCTTTAACTTGCCGGTTCCTGTCTTTTGGAAACGCTTTGCAGCCGCTCTGCTTGTCTTCATTTTTGGCATTTTATATACTCCTCCTGTCATAGTTTCTTTGTTAAACTCTATAAAATCATTCCTGCTTCCAGGTGATTCCCAAATCTTACTGACGTTTTTCCGCTAAAAACATCAACATTTGACGGCCCTCTAACTTGGGAGCCTTTTCAACCACTGCAATATCAGACATCTTCTCTGCAAACACGTCCAAAATGTGACGGCCATGCTGAATATGAGCCATCTCTCTTCCTCTGAACCGAAGGGATACCTTAACCTTGTCACCCTTCTGAATAAACTTCCGTGCTGCACTGATTTTTGTATTGAGATCATTATCGTCAATGTTCGGTGACAGGCGAACCTCTTTGATCTCAATAATCTTCTGCCTCTTTTTTGCTTCCTTCTCCTTGCGCGCCATCTCGTACTTGTACTTGCCATAGTCGATAATCTTACATACCGGCGGCTTGGCAGTCGGCGCAACCTTTACCAGATCAAGCTCTGCTTCTCTGGCAATCTTCATAGCATCCCTCGCGGACATGATCCCCAGCTGTTCTCCATTTGATCCGATCAAGCGGACCTCCTTGTCTCGGATCTGTTCGTTAATCATTAAATCGCTAATAGTAATACCCTCCTTAAAGAAAGAAATATCCAGCTCAAAAAAGTGGATAGTCAAACTATCCACTTAAAATATCAGATTCCAAGACATAATAACGCCTTTTTCTATCAGATATGAACCCAAGTCGCCTGTCTGCGCTAAGGTGAGAGTGGATACTCTACTTGCTGTCGTTAAAATATTCTAGCACAACTGGCAGACAGTGTCAACTAATTTTTTCTTTGAAATGAACCTTTGAAATGAACCTCTCGGCTTTTATCGGCTTTTCCAACCCCTTTTTCTTCTTTTGCTATTTTTGCAAACTCCTCATTTATATAAATTACTGCCATTGTATAATCGTCATAATCATTATTTGGTAAAAACTCCAATTTGGGTGACCCATTTACCTTCAGTGCATCTTTTGCTCTTCGAATTCCAGAACCATATGACTCAATTAAATTCAATGCAAAAAACATATCTTTCAATTCAGGATTCAAGTATTTCCTATCATCAAAACTACTTTGACGATTCATTGATTCAATAGTAACCGGTGGCATTGGACGATTATGATTCACAAAAGTGATTCTATCACTATACACATAGATTCCAATATAATTAGGTGACTCATACCGTTTATGCAAAATACAATTCGTGGCCAACTCTTCAAAAGCTGCCAGTGGCCAGTTATATACAATACGATGTTCTATTTTATCTGCGTCCTGAATTGTATAAGATGCCTGAATTGTTTCCTCAAAGTATTTGCTGACAAGCCTAGCCTGTATCCAGATTGGTACGTCAAACACCTTCGCCTCCATTCGATCAGTTCCACTCACTTCACGAATTACCTCTACATGCGCATTTGAAATATATTCCTCAGGCCTATCAGAAAACATCAACACAGCGAAGTTTTTTGCACGATAACCGCCATATTCACTTTCACTAATCAGTCCCATACTCTTCGCCATATCCAATTTTGACATAGAACGAATGTCTTATCTCGCTCAGCTTTATTACTGGTTTGATACGGCCCGGCATTTCCTGGTTCAACAGCTACTACAATATAACGTCTCTCATCAATCTCATCCGTAATTAAATGATACCGAATTGTGGGATGAATATTAGCTAAAAGGTTTTTTAATGTATTTTCTATTGTTTCAATCAAGGATTCTTTTAAGCCACTAATTGGCCTTACTGGTATTGCTTTTTCACCAGTCTTTTTATCATCTACTTCCTCCACTCCAATATAAATCAATCCTAATTCTCGATTCATGTAATTATTCGCATAAGCGCAAGCTGTTTTTAATATTCCGGCCTTGAAATTTACAGACTTCTTATATTCAATATAATCTGTTTCAATACGATTTTGTTCAAGAATAGTACGAGCCATACGTTTAATATCTTCTATCTGCATATTTCAGTCCCTTCTAATTTCCATACTTATTATTGGTAGCATATTCCTGCCCTTCTAACTGTAGCTTATTTGCTAAAATGTTTAACATTGTGGATTTTCCCGAAGCATTATTTCCATACAAAATGGTGATTGGCTGAAATATGAGCAATCCCTCACTCTTTCGAGAAAATACGTTATATGGATAAATATGGGGACTGCTAACTGTTTCCTGCGAAAATAAAAAACTGCTTAAATAGATGATAAGCCGCACCTCCTCAATTATCTACAGTGTCAGGACTTCTCTTTAGATTCTTCATAAAACCTTAGACTACATTATCTTAGCAGTTATCCGGAAATATCGAACAACTGTGGCTTCTCTTAATTCTCCTTTTTTAAAAGGCAACAGCATTCAACATGATTATCGTTGTCCAAACCAAATCACATACCTTTTTATTTCTTATCTGTCTTTTGTTCCAATAGTTTTATAGAGTTCAAATAATCTTCTTCTACATCACTGATGGTTCTTGCTTTATATTTTTTATATTCATCTGTCGCCTTATCAACAGCTTGCTTATGAGAAATATTTCCATTTCCCTGTAACAACTGTTCTCCACTCATTATAAGTATACGGTCCAGATGTTCTGCCCAATCCCTCATAGTCATTACCTGTTCACGTTCTGCCTGACGTTCTGCAAAATCCAAATACCCAGACACAAGCTGCCCCATTGCCCGAAGTTCCTTTTCACTCAAATAATTCTTGGCTATAACAGCTTCTTTCAAAGTTGGTTGATTTCCCACAAATGTTGTAATCCCCATGAAATCTTTTTCAGCATCTGCCCGTGTATAAATAACCTCAGCTACCGTTTGTCCATGAATGGCATAATGAATTTTGTTCTGCACTTTTTTAAAGAATAAAATAGATATTTCTGCTTTTGGGTCATAATCAATACTGGTAGCGTAAATTTCCAAAACTTGTCTATAAAATACTTTTTCAGAAGCACGTATGTCTCTGATTCGTTCAAGTAATTCTTTAAAATAGCCACCGCCCCCCAGATTTTTCAACCGTTCATCATCCAGTGCAAAACCTTTTCGCATATATTCTTTCAATACATTGAGCGCCCAAATTCTGAACTGCGTACCACGCTTGGATTTCACACGATAACCCACAGAAATAATGACGTCCAAATTATAATAATCAACCTGATATGTTTTTCCATCTGCCGCAGTTGTTGCAAAATTTGCAACAACTGATTCTCTCACTAGCTCTCCTTCAGAAAAGACGTTTTTTATATGCCTTGATATCGTTGATTTGTCTCTTTGGAATAATTCAGCCATCTGGTCAATGGATAACCATACGGTATCTTCATCAAAAGTCGTTTCGATTTTTGTTAAACCATCTTCTGTTGTATAAATGATGATGTTCGATTTCTGTTCCATATTTTCTCGGTTATTCACACATACACCTCACTTCTAAATTGTGCAACGCCCGTTGCACTTTTATTATCTAATTCATCTTCTATATCACTCGTATCTACTACTATGTACCAGTCCACATCAAGTATTGTACTCTTTCTTAACAAATTTAGTAGTCCATTAATCACTCTGAATTACAAATAAAAAAATAAGCCTTTTATACTCAAATAAGGACTATTTTGTCATAAAAAATTATCTCTTTATAAAGTTTAATAATCTTCCTTTATTAAGGTTAAGTAATTATGTGTAACTTGCCTTTTTAAAACATCTACTTCATAAATTTTTTTCACACAAGCTAATTCTTCATAAATTGCACTTAATTTTCCTACTGTATATTTTCTTCCTAACACTTTTGTAAATGGACCATCGCTTTCCACAAAAATTCTATTTATTGGAATTTGGTTTATAATTTGTTTTCCAGTATTACTTCTTATCATATTTGAATTAATCGAAAAAAAGCATCCTAATTCAATAAACTTCTCCATCCACTTTTCATCTCCAGAATACCAGTGCATAACTACCTTTTTATTATTATTTTCTTTAAGAATCCTATATATATCTCCTTCTGCCATACGGCAGTGAATTGACATGATTTTATCTCTAGAAACTTGGCATATATAATTAAAAATTTCCATCTGTCTGTCCTTGTAACACAGATATTCCTTAGAAAAATCTAATCCAACTTCTCCAACATACTTTGTACATGATAAACCTCTTAAGAATGATGCTTTCCCAAAACTCACTTTTCCTGCATTTTGCGGATGGAAACCTACTCCAAATTGAACATACTTCGTTGGTTTATACAATTCTATACATGATTCAAAAATTTCAGGTTGATTCGTAACACAAAGCGTATGTTGCTCCATCTGATTGATTCGGTTATACACTTGCCGATGGTTCGCATAAAAATCAAGATGAAAATGCATGTCTATAAGTTTACTCATCAATTCCCCCCTCTATAAATTGAAGTAATTCATTTCCATTAAATCGTGCCTGTTCTTTTATAAAATTATATAATTCTCCCATAGATTTCATATATACATCCACAAATTTTTCTATCTCCTGCATGTCCATACCCCCAAGCGAAATCAATTTTTCAGTATAATAGCCCTTGCTGCCATGCTTTAGGTAATTATGAACTGCTAATAACACAGCCTTTAAATCCGTTGTTTTTCCCGTATCAGGATTTGAAAATTTTTCATTTCTTACAAATGTCATGCCAATTTTATAATCTTCTTTAAAATCCTCCAGATATTCTTCTGAAATATCAATACCATTCAGCGATGCTCTACGAATTAAGCACGGATAGCAATAGCCACAATTTCTCGGCCGTCCCTTAATTCCTTTATCCGCACGCATAGGATGTGAACAAGATATTGTTTTCCCTGCACCTAGTTTAAATGCTTTTGTCATTTTGACACTTTGGACTATTTCACCTTTTGTCTTATATGCAAAAAAATTTTCAACCCTATGCGATATTTGCAGCATCTGCAAAAGATTGTTCAATTCATTTATAAAATATACATGTGTGGTTCTTGTACTGCAACTCCCTCTCCTGCTTGGAGTCAATGGAAGATTTAATCCAATAAATCCATTCTCTGGAATATAAACTGGAACTTTTCCTCCTATTTGTGATGCAACTGCCAGTGCAACTGAAAGAAATAAAAATGATCTACTTCTACTTGTATTTTCAATATACTTTGTTTTTAAATCTTCATCTATGTTATAAGGAATACGTGGATCAGTATTAAAAAGCACTATATCCACATTACAACCAATATAATTCTCCTTAAGGATTCTATATAACTCAGAAATTCTTTTTCCCAATGCATTGTATTCCCTACACCCAACAAAACAAATATTCTTTTCATTTCGCAATAAATTTATTGCTCCTGAATAAGAATCTAAACCACCAGAAAATAACGAAACAGCATCAAATTCTCCTGCTATGATATCATACTTCTTTTTAGTGACATAATTTCTAAATTTCAGATTTGTTTTTCTGAAATTTACTGTCCATATGTCACCACTCAAAAAGTTTAATATATCTTCTAACTTAGTTTTGACTTCACTCCATTTCTTAAGTTCCAAAACAGGAATCGAAATATGTATTTCTCTTGTCCAATTATCCTCTACTTCTCCTGCCCATACGCCAACACGCGGTACCCTTTTGTCCGCTGCATAAACGCTAGCTGCTACTGTTATCAAATCCTCGTAAATATTTTCTAAATTCTCTCTATTAAATCTTCTCCAAATTTCTTCAAAATTTACTTTTAAATTTGACTTAGGGCCTTCATCCAACATATCAAATCTAATTGCATCTTCAAAATCATTATTCGGAGTTTCCTCTGCTGCCTTATTAATCCATACTTTCATACAGTCCCTCCATTCTCTTTAAATCTGCATAGCAATCCTTACATACAGAGGAAATATATTCCTGCCCCTCCTTACTTGTATAATCTAAATCAAGTTTTTTCTCTAACTGTATATCCGCCACGATTCTATTTTCAATTGCCGAACCCACATCATCCATAACCCTATCATAGTCTTTAGATAACTCTGAATTTGTAAATATTTTTTCTGCAAAACAAGTTTCAAAATTTTTAATGGCGAATTGAATAATAAATTCTATTAAAAATTCCTCGCTATTGATTTGTTCAAAATCTTTAAAAGTTTCTATTTCAAGCCGTTTCCATGTTTCTGACAAGCTTTCACGTATGATCTGCATATCTGTCGTAGAAAAATCTCTAGTGAAATAATCAATAAGTCCTTTATACAACTCATTGCCTTTTTTATCCAACAATGAATCTAAACCTATGTTCTTAGCTACACTTTCTGCTCCATATTTATTGGCTGCACTTATGAAATTCATAAGCCCGCCTGCTACTACCGAAACATTACTTTTACTTAAATGTGTGGACATATATGCATCTGCATATTTTGAAATTGCCTTGCTAATTCCAACACTACTTCTTGAGCCCTTCATCATCCTAGTAACCGCCCCTTTAGCCTGACGCCATTGTTCATTTTTTGGTGGAATATAGCCTTTTGATGTCCCCATACTTCTC
>NZ_JAYMNS010000032.1:0-51478 GCF_036941035.1 Candidatus Merdisoma sp. JLR.KK006
GGTATTCCACGCTGAATGATTCTCATATGGGTGCCCTCCGTTAATTTTAAGCAAAAGAAAAGCCGGGGCTTTCGGCTCCTCGGCTTATGTAATAGTTATATTTTAAATATCATATCAAATAGGTACTCTTATTTACAATTGAATAATTTAGTTTTTCCCACAACATTTTTTATACTTCAATCCACTTCCACACGGACATTTATCATTTGGATATATTTTCTTTTTGCCATATCCAATTATTGTTTTATACAAATCATTGCACTCTGAGGGATACTGTCCTTCTAATTTTTTATTATACATTTGTAACCGATATATCAACTCACTAAATATTCCCATACAATTATACATCTGCCAAATATCATAACAAATCTGTGCAAGTGTTTTTTCTTCGAACTCTTCTTTATTGTTTACATTATAGAATCTTATTTTTTGTCCCAGACTATTCGCTATTTCCTCCGAATCATAGTCATAATGGCCAATACTATTCCTTGTATCTGCACTCAAACATTTACAAACCAAATCACTTGCTATACCGCCATTATCAAGAAATTTTATTATGTTGCCTTTATTTCTCATACTCACCATATTGGATAAAGAATTAACCCTTAATCCCTCAACCGGCTTAATTTTTTCATAATCACCACGTTCTAATACATTATCAAAGCCAACTAATAGTACAAGAACATCTGCTATAAGCTCATACAAATCAACATATAGTTGTTTAATATCCTCAAAAGACGTTGTTGTTATTGCAAATCTTCCATCTAACATCTCCCCTTTATTACCCTTATAAAAATCAACACTAATAATTGGTATTAATAAATCTATTTTCTCATAGACCAAATCGCACAATTTATATATTCGTTTTTTCCACTCTTCTAAACGATTTAATGTATTTAAGTAAGAAAGATATCGCTCTAATTCCGATCGCTTTTCTATAATAGCCTTTTTAAAAAGCGATGTTATTTTTAAAACAGCATTACACTCTTTAGAATTTAAAAATTGAAATTGATTTATCTTGGCAACTGCTCTAAATATATCAATACTATTGTTGGTTTGTAAATTGTAAACTGGATTACTATAATTCTTCTTTATTGTTTCAATCAAAAGAGATTCATTATTTGCAAAATACAATTCATTAATTGCTCTATTAATTGGGTGGTATTTATCTCTGTATTCAACTACAAAAGAAAACTCTTTCCTAAAATCATCATAATTAAGGTATTCCGTTGCATTCATAAATGAGGTTAGCCCCAAAAGTTGTGATGCTTCCATCGGAACAAAAGGCGGTTCTGTAAGGAAATCTCCTGACGAATAAACAATTAACGCTGGGAGTTCATTCAACTCATTATTTATTATTTGTCCATTTTCAAAACTAATACCATTTTTATTACTGAATTCTCCTCTAAGCGACACTCCACATGGACATTTAAATCGAATCGGATGTCGCCTTGAAAAACCCATTTGATATTTCAAATTACTAACTTTTCCGCAAATATAACACTTTATATAATAATTTATCTGCATACCATGTCCCTCCTTCCAATATTGTATACAAATCTATATTATGCTTTAGCGTTACTTTTTATCTGTTTCACCCTGCACTGAATATAGGGCTCTTCTTTTCCATTTACTTTAATCATAACATTCTCTTTACTTGTTAGATAATCTTTCTGATACAAATATTCTGCTAATTTCCGGTTGTATTCATTATGAAACAATTTTACTGTATGACGCCGTGATCTATCTGCTAAAGGCTTATAAACATCCCCTAAAGAATTAAACTTTTCACTTAATTCGGCCCTGCTAAATATTTGTATTTGGTTTAATAATAACTGATGGCATTTCTCGTTTGGCAGTAACTCCCATGCAGTATTCACAATCTCTTTTTCCAATGGAATTGTCATTTCACGGATTACAAATGCCATTTTCTCAGTAATGTGATTTTTCCCTATAGCTTCGATGATTACCTTTTTCTCATTTTCTGTTAATTTATTTGAATCCAGTAACTCTTCTACGTGTGTTTCATCCAATTCATAACTTTCAATCTGCCTGATAAAATCATCCTTATTCAATATAATGAATTGGAGACATTGTTCCGGATAATATTGCTTTAAGTCTAAATACTGCTCTGGACTAATTTTAAAATATTTTGATTCTATTAAGGCTTCTACCTGCTCCCTCGTAAAATTACTCAAAGAATGGTCAAAGTTTTCCAGTCTAAAGATTTTTATTAATTTTCGATAAACGGATATATCAAAATCTTGTAGCAGAATGGCTTCTGTAAAAACAGTATTGGTTTCTTTAACAGAATCCAAAATTAGCTCATCAATTTTGGCAGATATAAAGTCTTGAAGTGATACTGTTAATCCGAAATACTGAAAATAAAATAATACATTTCTCCAAGAGGGAATTACTTTTCCTGTATCCAAGTAAGTATCCCAGATCCATTTTGCTTCTCCCCCTTTCTCTTCAACTATTTCCAGGCAGCATTGTGAAAGATCTTTTATAGAAACATCTTCTTTTTTTATAATCTCTTTACACAAATCTGGATCCGCCTGCATTTTTTGAATCATAATATTTATGGATTCTTCTGACTCATATATATTTGTCGGAATTTGTAATACCACATCATTAATATAATCTTCAAAATTCTCATCAATATATTCGCAGACCGGCGGATATTCCAAAGACCTAAGTATCGTATAATTCGCAGTTTCTAAACCATTTAAAACATCTTCCTTTTTTTGTTTTACAATATTTTGAAGCATTGGAAGATTAATCACATAATAACAGTTATCGAAAATCCATTCTAAAAGCTCCTCAGGAACTCCCTCTGTTTCTAATTCTACAAATTTAATCTCTAATTCTTCAATAATATCTTTCATCTGATTTATTTCTACATCTGCCAATTCCTGCAAAATATCAGGCTTATTAATGAAATAATCTGTGATTTTTTTATTGGTATTAAACCCCTTTATCTGCTCTATATTACAATTTCTAAGTAGTAATTCTAAATAAAATAGTTTATTTGTATCTGTCAGCAATGGATTTTTATAGATATAATCCCACATTCCTTTCCATACGCTTCCCAACATTTGAATAAGCAAATCCGTATTTTCATATATTCCTAAATCTATAAATGTATAAATAAAATCCCAACTAGATTCATCTTCATCCGATAACTGCTTTATAAATTTTTGACATTTTTCACTGTCTCTCTCATACTCCAACAGATAATCCAATAAATCAAAATTATAAATTTCCTTTTGTTCAAATTCATTAACATTCAATCGTTCTATTACTTCCTCTATTTTATTCAGATTAGCCCAATAGTCAATTCCTCCATGATTTCTTACATTTAATATAAAATTCATATCACTATTCGTAATGCTGTTGGCATGGAAATAATTTATATAATCAACATATTTTTCATCTATATAACCATGTCTAAGGGCAAATATCAAAAATAAATTATCATCATAATTAAAATCTAAAATATCTTTTGGTTCATAAGCTTCACATAATTCACTGAATGATATATTTCTCATTTTAGAAATTTTATCTGTTATAGAAGAAATTTCCTTTTGAAGTATCGCCCTTTTTTCTGGTGCACTATTCAGTAGGGCTCTATAGCGTTCTATATAGCTATATTGTCCACTTACTTTCTCATCCAAAATATTAATACCATTTACATCTTTCGTATTATAGTGACGGTAATCCACGGTAATTTGTTTATTATATAATTTTTCAATATCAAACCCCTCTTCCATAATAACAGAAAAGTCATACCAATGGCCCTTCACATAAATTCGTGTGGGAATTTCAGAGTTTTCCTTTAATCTGCATAAAATAATTAATTTCAATTCTTTTTCATTTAATAATATATCATTATCAATTAATTTCAGTTTTTCAGATATACTCTTTTTCTCTTCCTCCAATTTTCCAATTTGATTTTTCACAAATCTTTCTTTACATCTAAAAGCATCCTTTACAACACCTTTCTCCATTTGTAATTTAGCAAAGTCATTTGGACGCAAATTTTTAAATATCATCAACGACATCATTTGGACATCATCAAGTTTTAACTTTTGTTCTTTACTCAATGTATTCTTGTAAATGATAAATTCATTATAGATATTAATCAAAACACGCATATCATCAATATAAGGAGATACTGCCATAATGTACTCTGGTGTGATAGCATATTTATCTACCACGCCGATTTTTTCTATATCCTTTCTCCAAAATTCTAATAGTTTTTCGTTCGAATTGGTAGAATTAATCACTGGAACAACTGGTATAATAAAGTCAAAAAATTTCGTTCTGTCTTTGTCCATAAATATATCATCACGAATTGCATAAACAAAGACTATTTTTCGGCGTATCTTTTCATAGTTATTTAAAATCGTGTTTAATTCCCTTAATCTCACAAATATTTCAGGACTTTTAAAACGATCTAAATCTTCAATAAAAACAACTTTATAAGGTGTTTCCTCAAAAAAATATATGATTTCATCCATATTTTTATCAAATATAGATTCATTGTTCTCATCCTGCTTCGTAATTGCCGCTTTGTCAGCCAGATTGACCTCTTTTACCTTATAACTGGTCAATAATATCCATAATAAGAGGGAAATAACCCATATCACTATTAAACCAAAGAACAAAACAACAAGCCAAGATTTTATTTTACTTAAACCGTGATAGGCCCCAAACAAATAAATATGCTCAATTCCTTTGTCCCAAATTTCAGGCATAAAATAAAAAATGCCTAAAGCAATAAAAGCCAAAGCTAAAATAGTAATTAAAAAAATTTTCAACTTACTAACTCTATATAATTTTCTATATCTGCTTCTCGGTATCCTTTTATGATCTACTTTATAAAAAAGCTGTTTTAAAACACCCTCTTCTATCCTTTTCTCCCCTACATCTATTAACTTCTCTTGCACATACGGCTTCTTGGCTTGGTTTTGTTCCCCATCAAACTCTTCCAGTTCCACAAAAGTAGCCAGCGATATATTGATAGCCTTTAGCCAGCGATGCTTTTTCATATAGGACTGAATAATACTACTTTTACCGGAACCATATGGTCCTGACAAAGCAATATTCGTTATCTTGTCATTTCTTAATGCCCAATCAAGTGCTTTAAAATACTCTCTGCTAGCATCTAATTCATCTGTTGGGGCCAAATCATGGAATCTTTCATTTTGATATTTATCTATTTTCTGTATTAAATTCTCAAGCTTTAGACGAACGAAATTACAAATCCTCTTTACTATAATTTTTACCTTTTTCATTAGTTCCCCCACTATTTTAAATCTAATGTATTTATAGCAAATTCTTTCCGTTTTTACCACCTGGATTTATCTTATTATATCACCTCCCATACCAATTTTCACCAAGATTTTCTGCCCGAAATAAATCGAGCAGAAAATCCTACCCTTAATCTTATCTACACTTCTTCCTTAACACAACACCCCCTATCGCCATCAAAATCAATCCCAATCCGCCAAACACCCAAGGATTCAACCAATCCCCAGTCTGCGGCAGTTTCTCCCCCGTTGCCTGGTTCGTCAGCTTCAAGTGATACCTCACAAAATCCGGTGCGTCCCCCTCATACTTCAACACCACCTCATGGGGCGTACTGTCAAGAATATACCCCTCCGCCGCCTTTGTCTCCACAACGAAATACTTGATATCCTCCGCATACGTTCCATCCTGAAAGACCACAATAGGAAGCTCCCCAGATTCCGCATGACCATCCCGATCCGTCACAAGCGTTTCAATCACTTCGCCATCTTCATCACGGATCTCAAACTCAACACCCTTGATACTTTTCTTTGTCTCCTTATCCGTTTTCTCAATGAGAATCCTGCCAAGGACAACCTCATCTTTCATGGAGACTTTCTGGATTTCCCTTGTATCCTCCACCTTAAACTTCACGTCCGTAGCAATCTTATATCCATAGGGTGCCGTCTCTTCTCGCAGCGTGTACTCCCCGGTGGGAATACGCTCGATATAGTGGGGTGTCCCGTTGGATTTCCACGTTTCCACCACACGCCCATCCTTGTCAAGAATGGTCAGAACCGCATCCTCCAATTCATGCTCTCCGGTAATGTCCGTCTTAGAGATCTCAAGCTTCGTAGGGTAATTCTCAAATGCCGCCTGAAACTCAATCACCTTGACATACTCACCCTGATAAGAAGCATCCAGTTGGAAAACATCCTCACTTAGCACATACCCTTTGGGGGCTTCCATTTCTTTCACATAATACCGTCCAAGGGGCAAATCGTTGGAAAATACACATCTTCCGTCTTTCCAGGTCACGGCCTTTCCCACAAGGCTGTCCTTTGCGGCTACAACCCTGCCGTCCCCATTCACAATGTTTTCCGACGAATAAAGACCAAAAACCGCACCCCCCAGTGCTTTCTTTGTCTCTGCGTCCGCCTTTGTTACCGTAATCCGTACTCTCTGTCGCTCATTGGTGACATTCATGCCTGCATAAACGATCTTTGTATCCTGATCCACATAAGACAAGTCCGCTTCCAGTGGCTCCTGATTCAGCACAAAGCCCTCCAGGGTCTTTGTCTCCACAAGATAGTATTTCCCCAAAGGAAGCTCCTGAAGATTCGCTATCCCCTTGTCATTTGTTACAATCTCCCCCACAAGCTGATCTTTCTCATAGTAAAGGGTGTCAAGCCCGTCCGGACTTACGATGTCCTCCGCCGCATAAACCTTGAACGTCACGCCTGCAAGGGATTTTTTGAAATACTGAAAAATCACGTCATACCAGTGTTCCTCCAATGCCTTGACATCCTGCAAAAACTCCCCATCCTTGTTCACGATGATGGTTCCCGTTGGGACTTCATCCTGCATTACCACACTTTGGACCTCCCCCGTATCCTCCACGGTAAATTCCACGTCCTGTGCTTTCAGATAGCCATAAGGAGCATATTCCTCCCGAAGAATATAGGTCTTACCTGCTTCCAGTCTCTTAATCACATGCTTTTCCCCTGCAAGAGAAGTCCATGTGTCAACCACGTTTCCCTCTTCATCAAGAACGCTTAAGGTGGCTCCGGACAACTCCGTACCACTGGCAATGTCCTCTTTCGTTACTTCCGTAATCGTGGGCATATTGAAAAATTCCCTGCCATACTCCGCTGCTTCAACCTCCTGTCCCTGATAAGCCGGCTCAAATACCACCGTTTCCCCATTGGTAATATAGCCCTTTGGAGGTTCCAGCTCTCTCACATAATAAGAGAAAAAAGGATAGTCCTTTGTGAATGCCACACATCCCATCTCATCCGAGGTTACCGTTTCCAACAAGGTATCCGTCTCAACAATGACTTCCCCCAAACGGTTTTCAATGGGTTCCCCGGCATACAGTCCAAAAACCGCACCGGAAACCGGCTCTTTTGTCTCCACGTCTTTCTTCTCAATGGAAAGGGACACCCTCTGCCGTGCGTTGGTAAAGGACATGTCCTCGTAAACCACGCAGACCTCCTGGCCTGCATAAGATATGGTGAACTCCTGCACCTCCGTATTCAGTACAAAGCCATCCCCTGCCTTTGTTTCCACTACATAATAGGAGCCAAGGGGCAGGCTGTCCACGTATCCTTTTCCATCCTCTCCCGTCGTAATGGTTCCTGCAAGCTGATCCTTTTCCAAGAGGACCGTGCCCTGATTATCCGGAGATAGAATCTCTTCCTTTGCATAAACGGAAAACTCCGCCCCCTTGATTCCGGCAAACACATACCGGAAGTCCCCGTCATAGGAGTTAAGCATTTCTCCCTGTTTGTAGAGACGCAATGCCCCCACCTGCCGATCATTTTCCTGTACCACGGTAATGACCGCTTCCTTTGTGTCCCCGTCAACCTGGTAGGCTTCCCCCGTACTGATCCGGAAAATCATCGCATCCCTGGGGGCTTCTACCAATACTCCGTTTTCGCTGTACCCCTCGTACCCATTCAGCACGTAGCCGTCCGGGGCCTGCACTTCCTCCAGGCGATAGTTTCCTACCGGGAGCGTGTCCGGTGTCAAAAGATATCCGTCCTTGGATACGGCATAGGGCCTTTCCTCCGTACCATAGCAGACCTTGTTGGGATAGGTGATCCACTGCTCCACATACTTTTCCTTTTTCATGTCATAGATGCGGTATTTTGTGCCCTCTTTTAAAATCGTCTCACTGGAAGAACTGTCCCCTTTCACGATTTTAATTTTGGCCCTAAAAGCGTCGTCTATAAACACTCTCCACGTCTGGGCCGTCCGGCTGTCCTCCGTCACCCTTACAATAAAAGGCTCAATACGAACGTACTCATCCGGCACGGTGGTCTCAACCACCACATAAGAGCCGTAAGCCAGCTCCGGACTACGCAGGAATCCCTTACCGTCCGTGAAAAGCTCCGGGATCACCTCGCCCTCGGAATTGTGAGCGTAATCAACCGCCGCCGTTTCCCCGGAAAAATCGTAGTCCGCAAAATCCTCTCTGCGATAATTCCCGTTCTCGTCCGGCACAATGGTTCCGTCCTTTACCTTACTCAGATCACGAATAAGATAAATGGTGAAGCCTGCCTGCAAAAGCTCCGCTTCCGAATGTTCGCCGTCATCCCCCACCTTAATCATTTCAAATGCCTGCTTCTTTACCTGCTCAAATACGTCCTTATTCTGCACCACGACCTGCTTTGTCTCGTCACCATAAGCCAGTACCACGTCATACTTTGTGGTATCCAGAAGATACCCCTCGGAGGGCGTGATTTCCTGCAAATAATACTTGCCAAGGTACAGGCCCTCTGCGGATGCCCTGCCGGAAGCGTCCGTTTCCAGGCGTGTCACCAGCTCATCCTTTTTATAAAGCACTCCCGTTACCCCGTCCGGATGCAGGATGTTCTCCTTTGCGTACAGGCCGTAAACGGCGTGCTCCAGCGTTGCGTCTCCCTGGCTCTTGTTGGTTTTCCTCTCCGTGTCCTTTTTGATCATGGAAATCCTGCCCGTCACGTGCTCATTTGCAAACTTGCCGCCTGCATTTGCAATGGTCACGGTCTGGCCGTGAAGCCCCTGATTTGCCTGAAAGCTATATTTCACCTTATTCGTGTTGCTGCCTGCCGTTTTCCCGGCTCCCTCATTGGCCCAGTCGCCATAGTAGCCTGACGGAGCCTTTGTTTCCTGCACATAGAATCTTCCCCCGTTGGATTCATTGAAATAAACCCTGGAAGAGAGATAACTTCCGTCCGCCTGCTTCTGGAATGTCACCTGCTCCGAAAGGCTTCCATTTTCCGCTGTCACGGTAAATACCGCCTGGTTCACGATCTGCTTTCCCGTCTCGGCATCTGTTTTGGGAATCCGGATTCTTACCCAGTAGGGCTGATTGGCAAATACGCCCCCTGCATTGCTGATTACCTTTTCCGCATTGGAATTCCCCTCGGAAATGGAAAAGTGATAGTGATTGTTGTCTGCGAGATAGCCGTTGGGAGTGGATATTTCTTTCACATAATAGCCCTTTCCCGGCGTTGTGGTTGTGATGACGGAGGACGTGTAGGTGTCGCCGCTTCGCTGAAAGATGGCCCCCGTATCCGTTCCATTATCCTCGTAGATCCTAAACTGCACGTTCTGGGAAATGCCTGCTCCCGTTATGGCATCTTTCTTATCCAGAACCACGTAGGCGGAATATTCCTTTGGTTTCGACATCCAGGAACCGCCTGTCAGGAGATACTGATTCGGCCCATAGGACCAGAACTCCACGCCGCTTGTCACACGTCCGTCGTCGGCATCCTTTACCCACTGGGCCATGGATTTGAACAGATCCGTCGCAAGCTGCGTATTCAATACGGATATCTGTGCCAGCATGGGGCTGATGGCCGCCGCCATGCTCTCGGCACTTCCCCAACGGTTGTTCCGCACAAGCCACATGGCCGCCTGGGTAATGGCATAATTTCCCGTGTTATTGTGGATGGCCTGTGCTTCCAAGTACCAGCCATAGATCTTAACCAGAAGATCCGCCTGTTCATCGGAGATCCCCAGTTCCTCCGGGGACACCGCCGTGTACGTCATGCCCGTTGAGCAGGCTCCGCCGTACAGAATGCAGAACGCTTCCTCTCCGTTCAGACGGATCTGCTTCATGGGACCGTGATCACCGGAACCAAAAGCCCCGATCGCTCCCAGCCTGCCGCTTGAGACGTTGGACGAAAAGGATACGGTGGCCGTTTCCCCTACGGAAGCCACGGCGATTCCAGTCTCGTTCATTTTCATCAGAATCTTGGACAAGCCATCCGCATAAGCATCATATTCGTCAGCCCCCGTCATAACCGCATACAGATCGTCCAGGGTAAGGCCGTTCTCGTTCAAGTACTCCAAATCTTCCACGTCCAGGAAATCCCAGATCGAATACTGGAAAAAGGAATCCTTGTCCACGTCCGTGCTTAACAGATGAATCATTTCCTCCATGCTCTGCTCGCCGTAGAAAATGTCGGTACGCCCACCGGAGGTCTCCGGCTCCGGATCTTCAACTGTTTCCTCTTCAACTGCTTTCTCACTTTTCTCTTCTTTGGTCGCTCCATCCGGCAGGTCCTCTGTCAAGTCGGCAGACACACCATCCGATGCGATATCCTTTGTATCTGTGCCGTTTCCTGCCTTGTCCGTGTTCGTCTCTGTGTCCTCAATGATGTCCTTAATTGTGTCTTTAACCGTTCCTCCTGCCGTCTCTTCTACGGTCTCTTCCACTGTTTCTTCCACTATTTCTACCACGGTCTCTCCGGTTGCTCCCGGCTCAGATGCCGCCGCAGACAAACCGCAATTCATCATACACGTGACCGCCGCCAGTATGACTGCAATCATCCGCTTACATTTTATATTTCTCATGCCGTCCTCTCCTTTCTACCAACAAAAAAAGACAGCCACTTTCGGCTGTCAAATACGCTGCATCTATTCTTTTGGACTGTCCCTTGCCCTTGTCATTTCTTCTCACCTCCGTCCTGCAACTCCCGTCATTACTAGTAGTCCATATCGGAAATCCTTGTGCATATTTCTGAGGATATTTTTCCGAGAGTGCAGGTCAAAAAACGCAGACGTAGTGGTGCTACGGCGAGGCTTTTTGACCTGTGCTATCGGAGAAATAGACCGGAACTATGCACAAGGATTTCCGGTACAGACTACTAGCACCATTCTGACCACCAGGGCAAACAACAGTGGAAACAGCTTTGCCATTCCAAGCGTCAGCTTTAGCACCCATAACAACATAAGCAATCCCCATTTCAATACGGTTAAAAGAAAAATACCCGTTTTCCGCAAAACCATTCCTACCATTTGCTTTCCTCCTATTTTAAGTTGCTACGCAACAGTACTAAAGGGTAAAGTCACTTCGACACACCTGTAATGAGAGGAACTTCCATTCGAAAGGGCACTCATGAAAGTTCCTCTCGTGCGTCTTTGTGACTTTACCGTCCAGCAGAAAATATTTCAGGGAAACACTTAACATTTCTTAGCTGGACTATCCCCAACCATCCGCCAGGCTTTCTACTACCGGGTTGTCCTCTTTTTCTTCCTCTTCAAAGCCCCCGTAGGTGCCTGATCCCTGCTCGTCCCCGATTCCCTGAAATCTTCCCGTTCCTTTCGTCAACGCCGTCCCAAGCAATACGATGATCTCATTCTTCACTTCTTCCCTCAACTCCCTGCGGACGTTCTCCAATTCCTGCCTGGAAATATACTTTGTCTCCTTTTCGTTCTCTTTAAGGAGCCGATCCTCCTGAAAGCTCCGGATATAAAAATCCGCCGCATCTATAAGGAACTGGTTGACCGATTTATGAATCTCTACATTCAGCTTTGACAGAACCAGATGCACCCGTCTATGCTGTTCGTTGTCCAGATTCATCCGCAGATTGTGATAGACAATGTTCCCCTTTGCGATTTTCCTCACCCCATTCCCAACTCTTTTTTATGGGTGGAAAGATACATCCTGCCAAGATACTCATAGCCCTTTGCGTTCGCCTTTACATCCTCGATATATTGAATGTTGCTCCCCCTGTGGCTCCCAAAGCTTTTCATTACCCTGGCTCCGCCGCCCACAAACACGATCTCGGCAATGTCAAGATTATAGCCGTGTTCCATCAGTGTATAATAGACTTTCTCTGCGTACTCCCTCAGACAGTCTTTCACAATCTCCAGGTACTTCTGCGGCAGGCCCCCCTTTCCGGTTCTTATGACCTCCTGGATGTCCTCTTCCTCAATCTCATTGCCAAGCTGACGGACGCACTGCTCATTCATGGTTCTCATGCACTTAATCAAACCCTGCTTAATGGTGATGCACTCCGCTTCATTGGGAGCTGAATTTTCAATAGGCATGATGTCTATGGTCCAACTCCCGATATCCACAACCACCACTCGGTTCGGAAGTGCCTTAAGCCTGTCCGCTACCGCCGCATAGCATTGGGGAAATACGGATACCCTTGCAATTTTCATTTGATACTGCCCCTTTTCAAACCGGAAAGCAACCTCCTTATCTCTTGCCAGATAGCTGATGAAGTCCTGCTTTTCTGCTCCGAAGCGTGTGAGGGGCAGGCCCACGGATAAAAGAACATTTGCATTTCTCATTCCCCTCCGGTTCAACTCCTTTGCGACAGCCGCCAGGGTAAGGATATAGAAGTTGTCATTTTCCACCTTTAACTCCCTTACTTCCAACCGCTTGCCGCCCACCTTGTAGTAGGCCCCCTGAAACTCCACCACATCCTCATAAAATGCCGGCTCTGTTGTGATTTCCTTTACTCCTGTGGTGAACGCCTGGCTGACCGTCTTCATCCCAGACCAGCCGTGATCAATTCCAATAACCTCGATATGTTTATTCACTCTGTTCTCCTCCATCTCTTTTTATGGTATTTGTAATAAAAAAGCAGGACTAAACTAGCTGTGGTAATGCGACACTTGTCCACAAAAAGCTAATTTAGTCCTGCTTACAATTATTGATTTCCCTATCCTCCCTCCAAATTTCCCATACTTTGGAATGCACCGCATTCCTTAATGGTTATTTAGTGCCAAGTTTGCTTCATTTCCGGCTTCACGATTCAAAACAGGCCCGTTTCGATCATTTTTTGCTGTTTTCACAGCCATTTTTACTTAGGACTAAATCAGCAGAAACCCTTGATTTTACTGGCTTCTTACTAACTTAGCACAATAATAGCATATGACCCCCAGGATCGGTTCGGATAAAGATCCCTGGGATCACGTCTGGCCCCCCGGATCATTAACTGCTTGATCTCAAAGGTCCCCATAGACGGACGGTTATTCCGCACAATCCCCCATTCCAGAAGAAGTGCTGCCGCCCCTGCTGCTATGGCTGCCGCCGCACTGGTTCCCGTCAGGCAGGCAATCCGGTTTCCCGGCTCAAAGCCGCACACCTCCACACCGGGAGCCGCAATATCCGGCTTGATACGCCCTCTCCGGGTGTAGCCCCGGCTGGACGCTATGTAGATGCTGTCATTCTGGACCTGATAGCCAGCCACTGCAATCGGTGTCTCCGCATTGGCCGGAGAAGTAAGGGTAATGTCCGGATTGGAATTGGGAAAAACAGTCCCCTCTGATATAAATCCCTTTACCGGAAGCCAGATGTTGTAAATACCGTGAATGATGCTCGTTCCGTACACTCTCAGTCTCCATACCCCCGGTGAGGGTGCGTACATGCGAATCAGAATCAGTTCTTCTCCACTGTTGGGATCAAGGGCCTGAAAATCAATATACACTACGGTCCGTTCAAAAATAAAGTTATACTGCTGTCCTATCAGGCTTGAGCTTATCCGGGGAATCTCTTCTCCCGATGGTGAAATCATGGAGATGGACAGAAGATCCGGCGTACTGCTCCAGAGCTCCATGGCAAGCCCGTATTCTCCCTCCGCAACACGAAGCTCCACCTCTTCATAGGGACGGCCGTCCTTAAGATTTCCGTAAAAATGATGTCCCTGGTTGGCTTCATTTCCTCCGGCAATCACTACACAACGACCAGAACGGGCACCTACTGCATTGAGGGTGGCGGAAAGGGGTGTCGTCCCCTCGTGACCGCCCCGGTTGCTTCCAAGAGCAATACAAAGAGCCAATGGCTTTTTTTCCCGAAAGGCCAGCTCGTTTAAGTAGCGGACACCCATCATAATGTCATTTTCCTGATAAGCCTCAGCATCCGGACGGACCATGTAGTACCGCATCAGACGCTTTTTGGCAGGCTTTAGCTTAACCACAGCCAGATCCGCCATGGGAGCCGCCCCCGTCCACCCCCGGCTGTCGTCTACGCTTCCCGCCGCTATGCTGGCAACCTGTGTGCCGTGTCCCGATTCATCCCTGGTTGGCACCACGGAAAATGGATCATCACTTGCCAACGCCTGGTTGATTTCTTCCTGACTATAAACACTTCCGTAACCGATTCCCTCCGGAAGGCGGCCACTCTGATCCGCCTGATCCCAGATCTCCAGAATCCGGGTGGTGCCATCCATATTTTTGAAGCAGTCATTGGTGTAGTCGATTCCCGTATCGATGACACCGACAATCACGCCCTCCCCCCGAAGCTGCAGTACCGAATGCTCCAAAAGCTGCATAATACCGCTTTTCTCCAGACTCTCATTTTCCAGAAGCGTATAGAGTATAGGAAATACCTCATAGCTGTAGGGAAGACGGTTTTGCTCCAATATCCGTGACTCCACATAAAAAACAGCATAAAAATCATTGAGAATCTGCACACAGTACTGAGGGTACAGACGCTCAAGCTCTCTCACATTGTAGTCTGACTTCCATATAAAATCCACATACTCATCTGACATAATCTTATCTCTGCAATCTTCTGCCATTGTCTTCCCCCGCTTTGTCATCGTCCGCAGTATGCGGACAATAGCATCATATTATTCTCTCTATCTTATTCTTCGGGCAGGTTATCCTATGACCTGATCTACTGATACCAGTTTTTGTCTTTCCAGCTTTAATACTCTGCCTGTCTCGTCTATCTTTGTGACACAGCCCGTCTGTGTCACGTATATTCCATCTTGAAAATATTCCGCCGTAACCAGATCGCCTACAGATATATCTTATTCTCCATCCTTCATGCACCTCCTGTTCTGCTTTTCATACCTTTTATGCCTTGGGTTTCATATCCCTCTTTTCGTTTCATCACATCATCCAAACATATGTTCGTATATATAGTTTTATCAAAATAAAAAGCACAGACAAAAAGCTGGGGCCTTTGGCTCCCCGGCTTATAATTATTCCAGAAGATAACAGCTCGTATAAGTAATCGTACAGGGCCCGTAATAATAAGCCAGCCCATTTGCCTGACAAAGCCTGGCAACCACAATGCCATAAGCCTCCATGGATGAAAATGCTTCTTTGGGAAAACGGCAGGGTTCATCCGGATACGTACACTTCTGACATCTGGTACAGCACCCGGCTCCAATAGGAAGCATGCCCGGATACAGTTCTCTTAGAATCTTTTCAAATTCATAAAAATGCTTTTTATGCAGCGCCTCAGTTTCCATCATGGCTTCGCCGTCAAAATCATCTTCCAATAGTCCGGTAGTCTGTACAAGTATCCCCTGTTGATAGTGAACAACCTTTTCCCGGCATTCATCCAGCGTTCCGCACCCCGGAGGACAGCTCCAGCACTTGTCATACATACGGCAGTTATTTGCCTCGCACATCTGCCGCACTTCCGGCTTCAATTCAATCGTATGACAGTCAAGGGGCGTAGCTTGAGAAAAGCCCTGCCCTTTTGCCAGCTCCACAAATTGCACGCTCTTCGCCAGCTTGTCTGCCATATTCCGTTCATCCTTATTTAAAAGCGCAATCCTGGCTCCCTCTCCCGCCGCATTTCCAATGGGCTTTATCCGGCTGACCAGGGACCGGGGAATCAACCCAACGATACCTGCGCTGATGGGATCTATATAATTGCCAAAAGCCCCGGCAATATAAAGGCAGGAAATTTCTTCCTCTGTCACCGAAAGCGTTTTCATCAAAATCCGGATTCCGGCAGCAATGGCTGCCTTTGCAAGCTGTATCTCCCGAATATCCTTTTGGGTCAGATACACGCCTCGTTCATTTCCTGATTCCTTTGGCGGCACCAGAAGAAAAGTCTTCGGATTTTCCTGACCGCTTTCAAGATTCCCGTTCTCATCCATCAGGCCCTGCTGCTGCAGCTGAGCCGTCAGATCCAAAAGTCCGGAACCGCACAGCCCAACAGCCGGCCGGCTGCCATGCGGGGGAAATTCCCAGGAACAAATGATGCATGCAGGTATTTCCCACAACGCATACCTGAAGAATATCCGTTCGTTCCTTATCCGCCTGTTTAACAAGGCACCCAACCATATCATTCAATTCTCTTTGAATGCACTCACTCAGTACCTTTGTCCCATAGGCAAGCGCATAATCCGACCGCATAATCACGTCAGCGCCATACTGTATCTGCGGATTCATCCTGCTTTCTACCGCTGACACACGACCGTCCTTTGCATCCAAAAGATACCCTGCCAATGTAGTCGTTCCTATATCAAAAGCAGCAAAGCAATAATTCCTTTTTTCGTCTCGAATATCTATAACAACCGCTCCCAATCTGACCGTTTATCCCCAGGTACCGTTTTCTTAAGTTCAATCTGATGAACTGCGATTCCCGGCTTGAGAACAGCCGGTCCGGAAAAGCCTCCTGTTAATATGACCGCATTTCCAGAAGAAGAGGATACCGCTGTATCCACATTAAGATTTTCCCGAACCTTCATCTTACACGCCTGTATCTTTTTTCCATTCACAAGCACCTGACATTTTCCGCAAGTTCCGGTTCCTCCACAGGGGGCATCCGGAACCAGGCCGGCCAATCTCTCCGCTTCCAAAAGCGTTGTACCCTCCGGTACCTCAACCCCCTCTTCTCTCTGATAAAATACACTTGCTACATACATTTTTCCCCTCTCCCCAGTAAACACTGCCCTCTTCATTATCAGTGTAGCATAAATAAATCTGCCCTACAACGTATAATCCGCCAATGCCGCCTCTTTAACATCACCCTTTTATTGCAATAATATTTCCCCGTATCTGAAAATACCCTTAAATTTTTTTCCAATAAATTTTTAACATAACCAAAGTCGTTATAAATGCAAGCACATCTGCAGGCCGTTGATAGGGCATGCCAAAAGGAAGAGCTTAAAGCATTTCACTGCAAATTCATTATACAGATCCGATTCTGCTCCAAATAGCCGGACAATGCTCATAGGTGCAAATTGGAAGATAAAAAAAGCCAATACTAAAACAACCGTTGCAGAAACAAGTACAATCTTATATGTCTGCTTTACTCTCTCCTTTTGTCCGCTTCCGTAGTTATAGCCAAAAATCGGCTTTGCTCCCGTTGCCAGTCCAATCGTAATGGCGGAAATAATCTGATTCACTTTCATGGTAATGCCTATGGTTGTCAAAGGAATCTCCGCACCATAGACCGATTTTGCACCATAGGATACCAGTATATTATTTGTAACTGCCATTACCACCACAATAGCAGCCTGCGTGAAAATCGGATCAAGAATGATATTCGTAATGCATCCAGCCAGGAGGCCGGCCATACTGTATTTCGGGCCGCCGTCCGCACGAATCATTCCCGCCATACCGGAATCAATTGCGACAAACAATACTCCCAGAGAAATGATACGTCCATAATCTCGCTGATTTTGCATCCCCCTCTGCTGCGTACTGCCTGCCGGACATCCTTATGCCTTCAGGGACCAGATTCATGAAGATGAACTTCTGTCCGAAAATATCATCGTCTGCAACTCATACTCCGTTCCCTCAAAGGCTGTGGAAGTACAAAACCGCATCTCACAGCATATCCTGCCGGAATCTGCATATATCTGCGAAAATCTTCAGGTGCTTCTTACCCTGGTCCGTGCCGGATACGGCTGTTCCGTTTTGCAGCAGATGCGTTTTATCAACTCCGATATTGTCTGTGTACCGCTGAAAAACAGCGCTCCTCTATCCTATGGCATTTTTTACAAAAACGGTTCCTGTAATCCTCTTCTGAAAAACCTGATTGCCATCATAAAAAATATTGAGCTAAGTTAAGAGGCTGCTTTATTTCCCAACAGCCTCCTAATCATACAACCGGTTAAAGACGGAAATGAAACCAAAAGAATGCCCGGTTATCCAACAGACCTCCGGGCATCCACTTATTTTACAATCATTATCCCAACATATACCTCTGAAATCTCAAAGCCTCTTTCACATCCCTGTCAAGGGCTTCCTCACTGGTATCCTCCACAATATTTCTCCAAACCTTAATATCCTTTCCAACGGTTCCTCCCGGAATCACAAAAGGCTCCATCACAACCGTGCCGTCATACCCGATTTCCGCCAGAGCATCATGAATCTCCCTCCAGGGCGTCCTGCCCTGCCCCGGAACCATGCGGTTGCACTCTCCCGTATGAAAATGTCCCAGCAGGCTGCCGGCAGTCCGAATGGCATTCCCGATGCTCTGCTCTTCAATGTTCATGTGGAACGTATCCAGCATAACCTTTACATTCACGGCCTTTGGCTCCAGCCGGCGGACGGACTGAACAAACTCCGTGCCCTCCTTAGAGGTATTCAGCACATGATTTTCAAAGCGGTTCAGCACCTCCAGTCCGATTGTCTCAATTCCGTAATCAAGGCCAATCCTGCCCAGCTTTGCCATTCCCTCGATTCCCCGTTCCCAGTCGCCTTTTTTATCCACAGGCTTGCTGTAATCAATGGGCCAGCAGGAATAAATGGCGCCGCCAATCAATGTGGCATTGATCTTTTCCATTCTTTCAAACAAATCCCTGTAAAATTCCAACGCATGTTCCCGCACTTTCGGATCTGCGGATGCAATATTATTCTCCGGCGCCGGACCGTATCCCACCGTAAGGCGGATTCCGTTCTCCTGGGCGCAGGCCCTTAAGTCATGCAGTTCTTCTTCCGTGTAATCCGGCAGAGGACCTGCCACAATCTCCAGAATATCAAACCCCAGCTTCGCCGCCTTTTGAACATAACGCTTGTAATCCCCTTTCCATTCTCTCTCCCAATAAGCATAATAGACGCCATGCTGCATACTTCTTCTCCTTTCTTCTCCTTTCTTTTCCCCGCACATATTTTGTGCATAAAAGGGATACCCGCAGGGTGTGTGTTTTCTCCCCTGCATTTTTAATCTTCCTCCTCTGTGTTCCTGTTGCCCATCACATTAATTTCATGATATACGCAAGAAAAGGGGTTTGCAATATTTATTTCAATTTGTTATAAAGAAATTTAACTTTGGTGTATTTTCATACTATACAAAAAGAGTGCAGCACCTATTCCGTTATTAACATTCATCTTTTCCGGCAAAGCTCCGTCTCCTGTCCCAAGAGTCCCGGCACACAGATCATCCCCCACCCCTGCTGATTCCTGGGAAAACCCAGATTCCGGCAAGATGTGGACAGCAATATTTTAACCTCCTTATTGGTCAGCTCCTTTTGCCCGGAAAGCAGCAGGGCCAGACTTCCGGACACCACCGGAGTTGCCATGGAGGTTCCGGATTTCGTTGTATAAGCTCCTGTCCCGGGCTTTCTCCACCAGGCATTGCAGGAGACAATATACGCCCCGGGCGCTACTACGTCCGGCTTACAGACACAGGCCAATGTAGGGCCTCTCCCCGAATAATTGGCCCTGCGTCTTCCCATCACCTTTACCGCCTGATTGTCGTCGGAGCTTCCCACCGTAATCACCTTGGGACTGGTTCCCGGAACAGTGATGCTTGAGCGATCCGGTCCCTGATTTCCGGCGGCGGCACAGACAATAAAGCCTGCGTCCCAGGCTTCCTCCACCGCTTCCAAAAGCCCCGATTTTTCCGAATACTGAGGTGCCGTACTTCCCATGGAAATGTTGATAATCCGCACGTCATACTCTCTCCCATGATCCATCAGCCAGTGAAGAGCCTCCACCACCGCCTTACTGTTGCCGTTCCCCATCCTGTCTAAAACCTTCAAAGACACAAAATGGCATCCCGGCGCAAGTCCCTGATACCTGCCGCCGGATGCCGTACCTGTTCCCCCTATAATTCCACAAATGTGAGTTCCGTGACCGCAGTCATCCGCCCCATCCTGATTTCGTCCAATATAGTTATAGGAATAAACCATCCTCCCTTTTAAATCCGGATGCTGTGGGTCTATGCCCGAATCCAGTACCGCTACCCCAACGCCTGTTCCGTCATAGCCCAGACGGTAAGCCGCCGAAGCTCCTACAAGCTCCCGCACACGATTCATAGAAAAGCAGCTCCTTTTTGCTTTTCTATTATCCTATGCGTCAGCCCTCCGAACCGCCATACGGAACAGGACAAAGCCTGCGGCAAACATCACCGCCAGCACGGACACGCCCGCTCTGGAGGTATCAAAAAGCTGGGTGGAAATTCCCATCAGCAGCGTTCCCATAAAAGCCGCCCCCTTACCGAAGATATCAAAGAATCCAAAATACTCCGTCGCCTTCTCCTTCGGAACAATTTTCGCAAAATAAGACCGGGACAGGGATTGAATCGCCCCCTGAAACACTGCCACCCACACGGCCAGAAACCAGAACTCCCAGGTCTCGTCAAGCTGCAGGGCAAACAGCACCACGCCGAAATACCCGATAATGGAAGCCTGAATCAGCACGGTATTGCGCACCCGCCTGGAGAGGTGTCCAAAAAGAATGGAGCATGGAAATGCCACCACCTGAGTCAGCAGCAGCGCCAGCAAAAGATTCGTATCACTGATTCCCACATCTTTCCCGTAGGAGGTTGCCATATCAATAATCGTATACACGCCGTCTATATAGAAGAAGAAAGCCAGCAGAAAATACCAGATGGCAGGCTTTGTCCGAATCTCCGAAAAAATATGGGCCAGACGGCCAAAGCTATCCCGTACCGGGTGCGCCGAGCGCTCCACATAATGCTTCTGTTCATAAGCCTTTAACAGGGGCAGCGTCACCAGAAGCCACCAGACTCCATTGAGCAAAAATGCAATCGTCATAGCCGTATTTATGCCGATGCCAATGGAATCGGAGAACAGCACAAAAATCAGACTGAAAATAAAGGGAATGCAGCTTCCGATATATCCCCAGGCATAGCCCTGGGCCGATACCACATCCATCCGTTCGTCCGTGGTCACATCCCCCAGCATAGCATCATAGAAGACCAAACTCGCATTCAATCCAACTTTAGCCAATACATAGACCGCCAGAAAAATAAGCCAGGTTTTGGGGACGGCAAGCCCGGCACAGCCCAGGACGCCCATCATAACGAAAAAAGTAAACACCGGCTTCTTAAATCCCTTGGTATCCGCCAACGTACCAAGAACCGGGCCAAGAATCGCAACAATAATTGTCACAATGGATGTGGCATAGCTGAAATATGCGGTAGAATCCGCCGCACTGATTCCGCTGGCCTCCGCTATATTTTTATAGTATATTGGAATGATGGTGGCTGCCAGCAGTACAAAAGCCGAGTTGCCCACATCATAGAGAATCCACTTTTTCTCCAGTTTTGTCAATTTAGCCTCCTATTTCGGTTCCGCAATGCCCTCCCAATACACCTCCATTAAAAAATTCGTCTATAACACGATTTGTCCGTAAATTATTCTGTACATTGATAAAACATTGCCGTTTCAAAACTACTCCAGTTCCAATTTCTCATAATCTCTTGCCAGCCGTTTGCTTAAAGGCTCCCCGGTGGCAATTCCGTAAACATATTCCTCAATTACCTCTACCGTGGGAGTCACCGCCTCATGAAGACGCTCCCGAAGATAAATTCGGCTCTTATCGCAGGCAGGATTCGGCACGCCGTCCATAATCAGTCCGCCAATCTGCCTGTCCTGACCTGCCACTCTGGACAGTCCACGCAAAAACAGCCGCTTTCCCATGGTAGAACACCGGAAAAACCGAATGCAGCGCCGGAAGCCCTGTATGGACTGATCGATCTGCCGTGCCGTCACTCCCTCGAACATAGAAGCAATCGCCTCTTCCGTATCATAATCCTGACACAGATGGGCCGTACAGTTCAAACGCACCGGATCTTTCCCGTCCTCCTCTATCAAAAAACGGTCAAAATCTGTTTCTATCGCCAAATGGCCAAGCTGATACCTCTCCATATAGCTATTGATGTAAGGATGGCACTCACTGTCCAGCATAAAGTGGCAAAGAAAACCGCAGAGATAAGACAACAGCACATTGCTTGGACGCTCCTGATACCTTTGTCTGCCCTTTTCAAAAAACTCAATGGCCGGCTCCTTGTGCATCCGCACTCCAAGCTGATTTACCCTATTCTTCCATACAGGGCGGTAATAAAATATCAGATCCGGCCCATGAAGCCCCAGCAGATAGGCCGCCTTATTTTCTTTTATAATGGTTCGTATTTCCTTTGGCAAAGCCTTATAGACCAGCTTGCCGAATTGATAATGTGCGTAGGTTGCAGGCATAAGTTTATTCCTATTACCATGATTTTCAGATCATCACAGCCCTTTCTTTTATCTTTATACTTTTTCTTGTTTTTATTCTCTCACAAACAAGGAGTTTGTACAAGTAAATATTCCCCGACCCATGATTTTTAAGAAACAAATATTTCATTTAGATTTTTCAAAAAAATTCACACTTTCCCCGCTTCCACATAGTATGGGATTGTAAATAATTATTTTTGGAGGATTTCTCATGAGTGATTTGACTGCTACAAACTGTGGATGTGGATGTAATGAAATGAGCAACGGCAACAGCTGCTGTTCCTGGATCTGGATCCTTCTGCTGCTCTCCTGCTGCGGCGGATGCGGCAACAACGGAAGCTTCTTCGGCGGCAACGGCGGATGCGGCGACAACAGCTGTCTGTGGATCATCCTGCTTCTGTTCTGCTGCGGCGGCAACGGCGGCTTCTGCGGCAACAACGGCGGATGCGGCTGCTAATCAGCCACCCGGAAAGGCCGGCTCTATGGAGCCGGCCTTTCCTTCACCCTGTCTTTTGCAAAAGTCCCGTCCTTTGTCTCTGTTTCCTTTACTCTGTCCGCAAGCATCTTTTCTTGCTCTTTTCGTTTCATGCACTCCTCATCAAGCTCGTAAATCGTCGTATCATCTATGATCAAACGTCCCATAAAAAACCTCCTATTTAAGCTCCGCAATATGTTTTCAGTACGCCCTTGCCCTAAATCAATTTCCAGCCCCTTGGGATTGTGCCTGTAAATCGATTTGCGCATCGGCTTCTCTTTTATGATATTCATATTTTTCATGAGAGTACATATATTAAAGAAAAGAGGGGGAAATCCATATGAATTTCACAGAAGACGGCTACAAGCTTCTTCACGATGTACAAAAAAAATGCAATGAATTAAATCAGAAAATTGATTCAATGATCCGGATTATGGAGATGCTGACTGCTTATATGCAGTATTCCAATATGATGTCCAACATGTCGGATTTTTCAGATATGCCCAATATGCAGGAGCAATGGGATGACACAGACAATCCGGAAGCATTTTCCCCGCCACCCATGCCGG
This sequence comes from Candidatus Merdisoma sp. JLR.KK006, assembly GCF_036941035.1. Taxonomy (NCBI): domain Bacteria; kingdom Bacillati; phylum Bacillota; class Clostridia; order Lachnospirales; family Lachnospiraceae; genus Candidatus Merdisoma; species Candidatus Merdisoma sp. JLR.KK006. The sequence goes on from NZ_JAYMNS010000032.1 coordinate 23,499, forward strand.
AAGGGAGTGAAACCATGAATCCAAATGATTTTCAGAAAATAATGAACGCAGCCAAAAACTCCAATCAGCAGATGTCCCAGGATGAATTCAACCAGATTTTTGAAACGCTGAAGCAGGGAAAATCTCCGGAGGAAGTTGCCCGAATGGAGCAGATGGTACAGTTAGCGAAAAGCTTTATGAAATAAAAAATGTGTATAGGGATGGCGGTTAATAACAATTGGGAACCGTTTCATTCCCAATCAGAAACATCCCCGCCAGGAATTGATGCGTCTGCAGCGCTATATTTCCTGACGGGGATGCTTCTGTTGTATATCAGCAGTCTGTACATCTGCAAATCATGCTTTCACTTCTGCTCCGCCGTAATCATTCCCCTCATTAAAATTCCGGGCATTTTCCATCGTAACCACGGCAATGGCCTGCATAGCCTCCCTTGTAAAAAATGCCTGATGGCTGGTCAGCACCACCTGCGGGAACATCAGAAGCCTGGCTGTAATATCATCCGTAATCGCCTTGTCGCTGCGATCCGTATAAACATTCTCATCCTCACCCTCGTAGACATCCAGCGCCACCGCCTGAAACTTTCCTCTCTTCAATGCGGCAATCAGCGCTTCATTGTCAACCAGGGCGCCCCTCGCCGTATTCACCAGCATAGCCGTATCCTTCATCCATCCAATGCTCTCTTCATTGACAATGTGATGGGTAATGGGGAACAGCGGAGCATGGAGGGAAATCAAGTCCGCACGCCGGAACAGCTCCTCCTTATCCACATAGGTCAGAATGCCTTCCTTCACCAGTTCCTCATTGGGATAGGCATCCCAGCCCAGCACAGTCATCCCATAGCCCCTGCAGATCTTGGCCATGCATACGCCAATCTTGCCGGTACCTACAATTCCGGCCACCTTATTGTGCAAATCCAATCCCAAAAGACCGCTCAACGCAAAATTATTATCCTTTACCTTATTGTATGCCTTGTGAAGCCTGCGGTTTGCCTCCTGAACAATGGCCATGGCATGCTCAGCCACCGCAAAGGGCGAATAGGCCGGCACCCGAAGAATGGTTATGCCGCAGTCTCTCGCCGCTTCCAAATCCACATTGTTGAAGCCTGCGCACCGCAGCAAAATCAGCCGGATGCCGCACTCTTTCAGCCGCTCCACTACCGGACGGGAAACATTGTCATTGACAAATACGCAGACCGCATCATAGCCCTCAGCCAGATTTGCCGTCTCCGGACCCAAATTAGAAGTAAAATAGTGAATATCGGAATTATAGGTTCCCTCTCCCTTATCTCTGGTTAACTCGCTAAAAAAGATTCTGTCATAATCTTTCGTGCCGAAAAAAGCAATCCGCAGCAGATCCGCAGCCTTTTTCTCGTTAAATTCCCTGTCAATCACGCTGCGTACCGCTTTCCAGGCTTCTTCCTCATCCTCGCCGGTTACCTGTACATTCAAGGTATCTCCCACCCTTGCACGCAAAGCCAAAAGCTCAAGCACATTCCGTCCGTCAGCCGTTCTTCCATTGGCCGCCACTGTAACAATACTCTTAAAATTTACACAGCACTGAGCCAGCAGCGCACAGGGACGGGCATGTACCCCCATGGGATTGGTTACCGAATACATGATTTCTTTCATCGCTTTTTCTCTCCTTTCATTGCCCTGCACATGGTTTTTGTGCATAAAGAGATATACCCCAGGGCACCTTCTTAAAATATTATGAGGGCAGATATTTTGCCATTGACCATAGTATATCCAAAGTATCCGTTCAATCATTCACGAATTCACGATTCTTCAGGCACTTTCAGATATCTGTCTAAATTAATACTGTCACCTTACACTTCTTCCTTTGACATGCAATCCCATAGCGAAAAATCATCTCCATCCCATCCTCCACAAGCCTGTCTTCATATCCCTTTTCTTTGATCTGCTTTAAGGCTTCCTTACAGGCTCCTTCCATATCATCACTCTCTGAATATTTTATTTCAAGCACCATCCCGATGCTTTCATTTTCCGCTTCTACCAAAATATCACTAAATCCATCTCCGGATTCCGTGTTGGATATAACATCCCATTCTTCGCAATGGCTTAAAAGTCCAAGAAGATCCTTTTCCTCTCAACTTTCCTAAATTTATTGATAGAAATCCCCAAAATCAAAAAATCATTTTACTACTCTTTCGTATTCTGATTAATATATTCCATCTTTACCTTTGAATAAACAATCCGCTGACTGTGATACAAGCCGTAATAACCGGACTGCATATAGCTTACAGACAGGGACAAAAACAGGAACGGCGCCCCCTTAAATCCAAACATCTCCAATCCAATCAGCAGAGAGGAAATGGGACTGTTGGTCACACCGCAGAATACCGCTGTCATGCCGCAGGCTGCCGCCAGAGACGGGGAAATCTGCAAAATCTTTCCCATCAGGCAGCCAAAGGTAGCCCCAACGAAAAAGGTAGGAACAATCTCACCCCCCTTGAAGCCTCCGGCCAAGGTAATGGCTGTAAACAAAATCTTCAGCAAAAAAGCAGCCCACATCACATTCCCCTCCATGGTCTGCTCAATGATCTGCATACCGGAGCCCAAATAATCCGTAGTTCTCAATAGAAGTGTTAAGACAATAATCAGGCAGCCTGCCACAAACGTGCGCAGGAAAGGATTTGGCAGTTTTTTTTGAAATAAATGCTCTGTTTTATGTAAGACCACGCAAAAAAGTATACTGACTGCAGCACAGAGAAAGCCCAGAATTAAAATCTTTCCGCCGGTGATAAGGGTCAGTTCCGGAATCTCCCCAATGACAAAGTGCTCTTCCTCCATTCCAAATGACTTTGCTATAGCGCCTGCAATATAAGAAGACAGCACACAGGGAACCAGCGCCGCATAATGCATAATTCCTACACTGACAACCTCCATGGAAAAAACAGCCGCCGCCATGGGCGTTCCAAACAAAGCCGAAAATGCGGCGCTCATTCCGCACATAATTACCACTCGCTTGTCACTCTCATCAATCCGGAAGCATTTCCCAAGAAAATTTCCGATACTGCCTCCAAGCTGCAGCGCCGCACCCTCTCTTCCGGCAGAACCGCCAAAAAGATGGGTCAGAACCGTAGATACAAAAATCAGAGGAGCCGTCTTAATTGGAATTTCCTTTTCTGCATGAATCGCATCCAGCACACGATTGGTACTGCTCTTCTCCTGCTTACTCTCCCATTGATACATCCATACAATCAAAATACCCCCAAGGGGCAGGCCAAAGAGTATCCATGGATTGGCCGTTCGAAGCTCCGTCACAAAAGCCACGCTTTTTCCAAAAAAAGTTCCTGCCAGTCCCAGACAGCCTCCGGTGATCACGGAAAATAACAGCCACCTTATTAAAAGCACCATGCGGTTCCAGGTAGTATGATGAAACCATGTGGATGCCTCCGGCACATATTCTGACACCTTATCCTTCCAAATCTTCAAATGAATCATCTTCTTTCTTTTGTTTTGATTTGTATATCATATTCCCCGTTTACGGACATATTCATAATTGAAGGTTTGACTATAAACTCACACCTTCGTATACTGCTCCAAATATACCGGAACTAAAATTTTATTATTCTTTACAGAATGCAATCTACGATTTATTTACATTCATCCTCTGAGAAGCTTTCTCTATGGTTATAATCACCCGGTTAGGCATACAGACAATAGTTTCTCCCGTCTCGGAAATAGGGCTTTGATGCACACAGATTTTATCCGGACAGGATGCTTCCGTTACATCAGCCTCTCCATCCTTTAAAATCAGCCGATTCGTTCCGTTTTCCGTCTCAATCAGAAGCTCCCTGTCCTCTTTTACAGAAAATCGGGCATATTCCTGCTCTCCCACATAAACCACTACTTCCTCCGGCGATTCCCGGTTCCAAAGCCGATAGCCGCAAAAAAAGACGGCTGCAATTACCAGAAGTACTAGAATTAAAATACCATCCTGCTTTTTCAACATTTCCTCTGCCTTTCTTTTCCGTCTTTCTCACTCTTTTATGTAGTTCTTATGTTTTTCAATCGCTTTTCAAAACATTAAGAACGGCTTATTTTATACGCTCTGCTTTATACTCCCTGCCGCAAAAAAGGCCCAAGCCGCACTGTTACCAGACCGCCCAATAAACCTATCAATGTTCCCGCAGCTGTCCCGGCAACGAGTAAGGCCGGAAAATAGTACATCAGGCTTCCTGTCCGAACGACTGCAGCCGCTACGAAGAGCTGGCCCAGATTGTGGGCTGCTCCCCCAAGTATGCTGACACCGGTAATACTTAAGGATGTAAAACGCTTTGCCAGGGCCATACACAGAAAGCTTAAAAGACCTCCGCCCAGACTGTACAGCATAACGGACAGACTGGAAAATGTCAGTCCGGCAAGCAGAATCCGCACCATAGATATGACAAAAGCGCTCTTTACATCCAGGCAGTAAAAAGCCACAACAACAACCAGATTGGCAAGTCCAAGCTTAATTCCCGGTATAGTAAAAGAAAAAGGAATCAAAGTCTCCACATAGCTCAGCAGAAACGCCAGAGCCACTAGCATCCCGTAAACAGCTACTTTCTTTGACATTTGATTCCCTCTCTTCTTATTCTAAGTTCCGTAAGAGCCTATCCATGCACCTCTACCTAGATCAATTTCCAGCCACAGCAGCATGTGTCTGTAAATCGCTCCAAATCTTTATCTTCCCTCAATCCGGATCACTCCGGTTGGACATTTCTCCGCACAGGCTCCGCAGCCTACGCACTTCTCACTGTCAATCCGTGCCAGGTTGTTTTCTACAATCACCGCACCATAGTCGCAGGCTCTTTCACAGGCACGGCAGGCGATACAGCCTGCGTCACAGGCTTCTCTTACAGCCTTTCCCTTATCATTGGAGCTGCACCTTACCCTGTAGCGGGAACGGTAGGGAACCAGCTCAATCAGACTGTTGGGACAAGCTGCTATACATTTCCCACAGGCTTTACAGGCACCCGGATCTACTCTTGCAATGCCGTTTTCCAGATGGATGGCATCAAAAGGACAGACCTTTACACAGGTTCCGTAGCCCAGGCAGCCATAGGTACATTTCTTAGAGGTTCTTCCCGGAACAATCACTGCCATCCGGCAGTCCTCCACACCATAGTAATGGCTCTTTTCCCGTGTCTTATCACAGGTTCCCGCACATTTCACATAAGCCACCTTACGCACATTGCTTCCTGCGTCCACTCCCATGATCTTTGCAATAGCTTTCCCAACCCGGCTTCCGCCTACCGGACAGGAGGATACATCGGCTTCCCCGGAAGCAATGGCCGCAGCCAGGGCGTCACAGCCCGCATAACCACAGCCGCCGCAGTTATTGCCCGGCAAGAGACCTCGCACTTTCTCTTCCCTTTCATCCTTTTTCACATGAAATACACAAGACGCTCCCACAAGCAAACAGCCTACAAGCAATCCCGCAATTCCAATAACCAGGGCCGCAGATACTACTCCCATTATGTCCATAATTTCCTCCAATCCAGTTCCCTGGCACCCCTAACAGTACCATTTTCCATAACAATTTCCGGCCCCAAAGCCAAATGTCCAAAAATCTTTCCGACGCTGCAGAAGCGCCGCCGTTTCCAGTTCCCATTCCCCGGTCAGTACATGGGTATGCAGATAAATTTCCGGCTTCAGAAGTATACGCCCGAAAGCCATCTGTGCGCCTGAACTGTCCCGGCAATATGTTTTTTTTAAATCAACCCGGAAAAACCAAAAAAGGCAATTGCCATCAGGCACGCCGTAAGAAGCACAATAGGCGCTCCCTGAAAAGGCTTTGGAATATCATTATAGGCAATCCGCTCCCGGATTCCCGCCATAATTACAATGGCAATGGTAAATCCCAGGGCTGTGCCAAAGCCGTTCACCACGCTGACCAGCAAAGCGTTCCAGCCCATCTGAGCAAAAACATACTCTTTCTGTACGTTCTGAAGCACCACGCCAAGTACCGCACAGTTGGTGGTGATCAGCGGCAGGTAGACACCAAGAGCCTGATATAGTCCCGGGCTTGTCTTTTTCAAAAACATCTCCACAAGCTGCACCAGAGCCGCAATTACCAGAATAAACACAATTGTCTGTAAGTATTCCAAATGAAATCTCACCAGAATAAAATCATAAATCAAGCTTGCCACTGCCGAGGAAATGGTAATAACAAAGATAACCGCAGCCCCCATGCTGGCCGCCGTCTTCACCTGCTTGGACACACCCAGAAAAGGGCAAAGGCCAAAAAACTGGCTCAAAACCACATTATTGACTAAGGCTGCGCCTACTAAGATCAGCATCAATTCTTTCATTGCAATTTTCTCCTAATTAAAGTTACGTGGAATCCCTGCAGTACTTCCTTATACTGGATTCTGCTGTTTCCGGTTCCGCAATTATCTTCTCTTTGCTTTATCACAGGTCTCCATTTTCCCACAGGTTCCGCAGGCTCTGTCACAGCCCTCTACCTTTTTCCGGCCATTGTTCTCTATGTTCATGGCATTTAAAAAAGCAATGATAAGGGCCAGAACCAGAAAAGCTCCGGGAGCCAGAACAAAAATGGACACCGGTTCATAGATTTCCGGCAGGCTGTAAGCAAAAGGCGTTCCCGAAAAAACGGTTCCTGCCCCAATCAGTTCCCGGAAAAATCCCATGCAGGCCAGCGCAATGGAAAAGCCAAGCCCCATGCCGATTCCGTCAAAAGTCGCCAACACAGGGGGATTCTTAGAAGCATAAGCCTCTGCCCTGCCTAGAATAATACAGTTTACCACAATCAACGGAATATAGATTCCAAGGGCATCATAAAGAGTTGGAATATATGCCTGAATCAAAAGCTGCACAACCGTCACCAAGGATGCCACAATCACAATGTACGCCGGAATCCGCACTCTATCCGGAATCACATTCCGCAATATTGAAATAATCAGGTTGGAGACCACTAAAACCGCCATGGTGGAAAGTCCCATGCCCAGTCCGTTAAAAGCGGATGTGGTCACTGCCAATGTGGGACACATGCCAAGCATCAAGATAAAAGTGGGATTTTCTTTTACAATCCCGTTATATAATCGCTCCAGACAACCGTTCATACCAATCTCCTATTTTTAGTACCGCAGCATTTGAACAATACACCCTCATCTAGAAGAATTTCCGGCTGCAAAAGCATGCATCCATAAATTCTTCTGTGCATTGTTCAAATACTGCTGTTTCCAGTTCCGTAACATCTCTAACAGCACCCAAACTACTGCCTAAACGCCGATTCCCTTGCAAAATAAAGGGCTCCGTTCACTGCATTTGTCACCGCATTGGAGGTTCTTGTAGCGCCGCTTAAGGCATCCACCTGATACTCCTCCACAGCCCCATCCTTGGTCAGCTCAAAGCTTTCCACTGCCTTATTCTGAAACTGTTCCTTGAAAGCAGGCTCCGCAGCTTTCATGCCAAGTCCGGCCGTTTCATTCATTTCCAGAAAATCAATGCCCGAAATCACTTTCTGACCGCCATCCTCCCGGACGCCCACAGCCAGCTTAATCGCTCCGCCATAACCATCCTTGGAGGTTGCCTCCACAATCACCCCCGCAAAGTTCCCGGATTCATTGTAGCCATAAACAGCTTTATCAATCGTTACCTGCTCCAGTGATAAGCCGCTCTGCCTTAACAGGCTCTCAGACACAGCTACCTTACCCGAAAGTCCCTCATCCATCCGGAATTCCTGAGCTTCCGGCAATACGGCCTGATATGCCTTTGCATTGGCTTCAATCTGACGCTGTTCAATCGGTTCCTTTGTCAGCTCATACACGCCGCCCAGGAGAATTCCCGCAATCAGGGTAATCAATGTCAGCGTCAGAGCATCCTTTATCTTATCCATCCTTTTGTCCCTCCCATCCAAATGCCTTGGGTATGGTATTTTTCTCAATCAATGGCACCAGTAAATTAGCCGTAACAAGCGCATAGGACACGCCTCCTGCCGAAGCCCCCCACAAACGGAAGATTCCGGTTAAAATGCCTAAAAATACGGCGTAAACAAATCGTCCCTTTTCCGTAATGGGACTCGTAGTATAATCCGTGGCCATAAACCAGGCACCAATCATCAATCCGCCTCCGCAAAGCTGTGCCGCCAGATAAGATGAGTCTAACCCATGTCCCCCAAAAACAGCCATAAACAGTGCAAAGCTCACAAGATACATGACCGGAATCACCCAGTCGATGACTCCCTTTATCAAAAGGTAAATACCTCCTGCCAATAAAGCAAGGGTTGATATCTCGCCAATGGATCCCGTTGTAAATCCCGTAAACATGGCTGGCAGATCGACCGTTCCCCCACTTTTCAGCGCTTCCAGAGGGGTTGCCCCAGAGATCCCGTCCATTCCGGAATATTGATTCATCTGATCCGCAAAGGAAATCAGCAGAAAGCACCGGGCTGCCATAGCCGGATTCACAACATTCTGCCCGATTCCTCCAAAAAGCTGCTTCACCACAAGAATAGCAAAGATACTGCCAAGCATGGGAATCCACAAGGGAACCAGAGGGGGAAGATTCATTCCCAAAAGAAGCCCTGTCACCAGTGCGCTTCCATCCCAAAGGGTATTTTCCTTTTCTACCAATGCCTCATAGGTGTACTCCGTAAGCAATGCAAAGCCTACGGCCACCAGGAGAACACAGAGGGCATAAGCTCCAAATCGATATACACCAAAGGCTGCGGCCGGCAAAAGGGCCAGAGCCACGTCAAACATCAAATTTTGTGCGCCGGTCCAGTCTCTTACATGAGGCGATGACGACACATTCCACAATTCTCTCATCCTGTCTCACCTGCCTCTTTTCCTGCTTTTACATAGGTCCTTTTTCCAAGCTCTGACACCATTGGACCGGATCGCCTTTTCTCATTTGACACCATCATCCTGGCCTGCTTAAAGCTCTGAGTCAGGGAAAGCCTTGCCGGACACACATAGGTGCAGGAACCGCACTCATAGCATTCCATGCCGTTAAGCTTTTGGAACAGCTCTATATTGTAATGCTTACAGGCCTCCCACATTTTCTGAGGAACCAGCCTGCAGGGACAGGCTTTTACACAACGGCCGCAGCGAATGCAACTTCCCGGCTTCACCTCTGCCACGGCGTCATGCTGAAAAGCAAGGAGGGCTGATGAGGTCTTTGTCACCGGAACATCGGAAACTGTCAGGGCCATTCCCATCATGGGACCTCCTGCAATTACCTTTTCCGGCCCGCAGGTAAATCCTCCTGCGGCTTCTATCAGCTCCGTATAATTTGTACCAATTTTTACACGAAAATTCTGGGGATTTGCAATGGCATCCCCGGTAACGGTTATAACCCGGCTCATAAGAGGCATGCTTTCACAGACTGCCATTCCCACTGCATGGACAGTAGCCGCATTGCATACAATGCACCCTGCAGCGGCCGGAAGCTTTTTGGAGTGAATCTTTCTGCCTGTAACAGCAAAAATCAGGTTCCGTTCGGCTCCCTGAGGATATTTGGCCTTTAGGACACATACTTCTATGGAAGTCTTTCCGGAGCCATTTTCCCCGATTGCCTCTCTCATCCTCTTTACGGCCTCCGGCTTGTCCTCCTCAATGGCAACAATTCCTTTTGCTTTCCCGAAGAGCCTTAGGATCACCCGAAGTCCCCCAAGGATGCGTTCCGGTTCTTCTAACATCAGTCGGTAATCACCTGTCAGATAGGGTTCGCACTCCACACCGTTTACAATTACATAGCCAACGGAGTCATCATCCTTTGGCGTCAGCTTTATATGGGTAGGAAAACCTGCGCCGCCCAGGCCAACAATTCCGGCATTTTTCACTGCGGCACGGATTTCCTCTTTTGTCATTTCTTCCGGATCCCGGGTCTTGCCCATACCCGGAACCGGACGGTATTCTCTGTCGTTTTCTACTATCACCGCCTGGGAAATCACGCCGGTTGCCAGCATTCTTCTTTCAATAGTCCGAACACGCCCTGATACGGAGCTTATCACATTGGCCGATACAGCGCCGGAAGCTTCCCCCAGCACCTGTCCTGCCAGTACTTCATCACCCGGAGCAACAACTGCCTTTGCAGGGGTCCCTATATGCTGTGCCAGAGGGTATACAAGCTCCCCTTTTGGCAGATATTCCAAAACGGCTTTCTCTTTGGTTATGTCCTTTCCGGGGAAAGGATGCACCCCTCCCTGAAAGCTTCCATAACCCATATATCATTCTCCTATTCCAGTTCCGCAGCATCCCTTCCAGTACACAAATAGTCTAGATGTATTTCCGGCTGCAAAAGCATGCATCCGTAAATCCATCTGGCACTGTCGTGATACTGCTGATTCCAGTTCCGCAGCATCCATCCAGTACCCCTGTTATAGAAGAATTTCCATCCGTTAAAAGCCGTCCGTAAATTCTTCTGGCACTGTCTGGGAGCTGCTGTTAAAAGAACCATAGTTCTTTTATGGTTTCACCACAATATTAATAATTCTTCCCGGAACGTAGATTTCTTTGACGATGGTTCCTCCCAGACGATCCGCCACCACTGCTTTTCCGGCTGCTATCGCTTCTTCTTTGGTAGCAGTAGTGGAAACTGTGACGGTTCCTCTCGTCTTGCCGTTCACCTGAACGGCAATCTCGATCTCGTCATCTTTCATGGCTTCCTCATCGGCAGAGGGCCATCCATGGGCAAATACGCTGTCCTTATGTCCCATCTCTTCCCAGAGCTCCTCCGCAATGTGGGGCGCAAAGGGTGCTAAGAGGGTAATGGCTGCCTCCAGGGTCTCTCTGTCAATGCCGTCCTCTTTCCGGGCAAGATCTATCATTTTGTTATTATACTCCATAAATCCGGAAATAACCGTATTTAAGCTAAAACTATCAAGACGTGTGCTGATATCGTACACCATCTTGTGGCGAAGCTTCACGCTTTCCGGCGTTGCTTTCGCATTTTTATCCTTATTATCCAGAACAAGATTCCAGAAGCGCTTCAGGAAACGGGAAACGCCGTCGATTCCCCGGTCGTCCCACTCCGCATCCAGCTCCGGCGGTCCTACAAAAAGCTCATACATACGCAGAGCGTCGCAGCCGTAGTCACGGATCAGATCGTCGGGAGATACTACATTTCCTTTGGACTTGCTCATTTTAATGCCGTTCTTTCCGGTGATCATGCCCTGGTTGAACAGCTTGGTAAAGGGCTCGTCAAAATCTACCACACCGATATCATGAAGAAACTTGGTGTAGAAACGGGAATACAAAAGATGAAGCACCGCATGCTCCACGCCGCCGATGTACATGTCTACGGGCAGATATTTGTCTGCTTTCTCCTTGCTTACCAGCTCTTCACTGTTGTGATTGTCCACATAGCGCAGGAAATACCAGGATGAGCCTGCCCACTGGGGCATGGTGTTGGTCTCACGCTTGGCAGGCGCGCCGCAGACGGGACAGGTAGTGTTCACCCACTCATCAATGGCCGCCAGAGGTGATTCTCCGGTACCTGTAGGCTGATAGCTCTCCACATCCGGCAATGTAAGGGGAAGCTGATCCTCGGGAACGGGAACATTGCCGCAATGAGGACAATGAATAATGGGAATCGGCTCGCCCCAGTAACGCTGACGGGAAAATACCCAGTCACGAAGCTTGTAATTAACAGTCTTTCTTCCCACGCCCATCTTCTCTACAATCAGCGGCGCTTCCTGCTTTAAGACTGAGGATTCCATGCCGTTCCAGTCACCGGAATTGATCATCTTACCGCTGGCGGCTGTGTAGGCTTCGGTCATATTTTCAATCTCTTCCCCATCTTTGGCAATTACCTGGATAATGGGAATATGGAATTTTTTGGCAAATTCAAAATCACGGTCGTCATGGGCAGGCACGCACATGATGGCTCCCGTACCATAATCAGCCAGTACATAATCGGACAGCCAGATGGGAAGCTTAGCGCCGTTCATGGGATTGACTGCATAGCTTCCGGTAAATACGCCCGTCTTTTCTTTGTCCTGAACACGATCCACATTGGAACGCATAGAGGAACGGAAAATGTACTCCTCCACAGCCTTTCTTGTCTCGTCTGTTGCCAGCTCCTTTGCAAGAGCATGCTCCGGAGCCAGTACCATAAAGGTTGCGCCGTAAAGGGTATCAGGGCGGGTGGTGTAGACCGTAATCTTCTCATCCCGTCCGTCTACGGGGAATTCCACTTCCGCACCGTAGGATTTCCCGATCCAGTCTGTCTGCATCTTCTTAACCTTTTCCGGCCAGTCCAGCTTATCCAGGTCATTTAAGAGGCGCTCCGCATAGGCAGTGATTTTCAGCATCCACTGGCGCAAGTTCTTTTTGGTTACGGTGGTTCCGCAGCGCTCGCAGACACCGTTTACCACTTCTTCGTTTGCAAGGCCGGTCTTACAGGAGGGACACCAGTTGATGGGGAATTCCTTTTCGTAAGCCAATCCCTCTTTGAACATTTTTACAAAAATCCACTGGGTCCATTTGTAGAATCCGGGATCTGTGGTGTTTACTTCCATATCCCAGTCATAAAGGGCTGCGATATCGTTGATCTGCTTTTTGATATTTGCTACGTTCTCGGCTGTGGATTTGGCAGGATGAACGCCCATTTTGATGGCATAGTTTTCTGCAGGGAGACCGAAAGCGTCCCAGCCCATGGGATGGATGATGTAATGGCCCTGCATGAGCTTATAGCGGCTCCACACGTCGCTGATGACGTATCCTCTCCAGTGTCCTACATGAAGTCCGTTTCCTGATGGATAAGGAAACATGTCCAGACAATAATATTTTGGCTTCTTTCCGTCATTCACATTCACCGGATGCTCTTCCCAGTGCTTGCGCCATTTTTCTTCTACTGCTCGATGATTGTAAGGTACTGCCATTGTTTTTACACTCCTCTTTTTCTTTTTGGCTCAAGTTAAACGCTCTATATAATGAGCCTGATTTCACTAAATTTTATCATAAACACAGAGGGGCAATTTGTCAAGCAAATTGCCCCCTTGATGAATTACTTTCATGCGTAATTGCCACATTCGGGTAATGAACCCTTACATATAATCAATCAATAAAATGCTCTTTCAGAAATAGTAATTTTTATGTGCTCTTTGACTTTTGATATTAAAGCTGTTGCAACATCTGATCCAGGATTTCGGAAGCGTCTTCCACACACCCCCTGCAGGTACGCAGACGAGGTTTTCCCTTCTCGCCTCGAAGCTCCCGGCAGATTACGGTTGTATTCTTTTCCTGGAAACGTTTCTCCAGATCTCCAATAAGCGTCTCTTCGTCAAGCCCCTGCTCCTTTGCTTTTGCCGAAAGAACCAGCTCCGCTGCCATCACCGCACCGCACTTTACCTTTGCGCCGCCGGAATAAGGGGCCGCCTTCTGCTTTGCCTGTTCCTCTGTCTCACCCACCAGATCGCAAAATGCGCAGTATACTGCCTGTGAGCAGCTATACCTGTCAGCATGTCTCTTTTTTGCCGCTTCAACTCTTGATTCCATAATATAAACGCTCCTACATTTTTCTTTAACTTTCTTTTGCCTGAACTCTCTCTTATTTTACCAGTTTTCTTCACAAATGTTCTCTCTTACTTCTCATCTGTTTCCAAAATCAGTTGAATTCTAACAAAAGTTTAATAACTAATATAATGTGTTTCCAATACGGAAAAAGCTGTCATAAAGCTATGAGACTTCACTTTATGACAGCTGCTTTTCTAATTTTTAATAAATCTGCTTATACAGGATATGCGCCGTTCTTGGTATCTGCTACGGTTGCATCCATCTTAGTCTTCTGTGCTTCTCTGTATTTAAAGAAGTCTGTTGCTACCTGCGGGAATAATGCATAGGACAATACATCCTCATCCTGCTCCTTGTACTGAGCCATCTCTGCCTCCAGAGTCTCTAACTCGTTGGGAACCAGATCCGCCGGACGGCAGGTAATTACTTCTGCATCGCCGATACACTTCTTCTGTACCTCGGGATTGAAAGGCTTTACAGTCTTTCCGTACTTGCCGGAAAGAACGTCCTTGGTTTCCTTGGTTACCATCTTGTAGCGCTCGCCTGCTACCACGTTCATAACGGCCTGGCTTCCTACGATCTGTGAGGACGGTGTTACCAGCGGACACTCACCGAAGTCCTTACGTACACGGGGTACCTCTTCCAGAACCTCATAGTACTTGTCTTCCGCACCCAGATCCTTTAACTGAGAGGTCAGGTTGGACAACATACCGCCCGGTACCTGATACAGCAGGGTCTTGATGTTAACGCCCAGGTTCTTGGGATTCAGGAGGCCGCTTTCCAGACACTCGTCACGGTAGGGACGGAAGTAGTCTGCGATTTCAGCCAACAGGTTCTGATCATAGCCGGTGTCATAAGGTGTTCCCTTAAAGGTCTCTACCATAACCTCTGTTGCAGGCTGAGAGGTTCCCAGTGCAAAGGGTGACATTGCACAGTCGATAACATCTACGCCTGCTTCTACGGCCTTCAGATAAGTCATAGAAGCTACACCGGAGGTATAGTGGGTATGAAGCTGAATCGGAATCTTCACAGCACTCTTTAACGCTGTTACCAGCTCCGTTGCCTTATAGGGCAGCAGGAGGCCTGCCATATCCTTGATACAGATGGAATCCGCACCCATGCTCTCAATCTCTTTTGCAATGTTAGTCCAGTACTCCAGGGTGTAAGCATCGCCCAAGGTATAGGAAAGCGCGATCTGTGCATGACCTTTCTCTTTGTTGGAAGCTTTTACGGCTGTTTCCAGGTTTCTAAGATCGTTTAAACAATCAAAGATACGGATGATATCGATACCATTTGCAATGGACTTCTGTACAAAGTACTCTACTACGTCGTCGCCGTAGGGACGGTAGCCCAGGATGTTCTGACCGCGGAACAGCATCTGAAGCGGAGTTTTCTTTGCTTTTTCTTTGATCTTTCTCAGGCGCTCCCAAGGATCTTCATGAAGAAAACGCAAAGAAGCATCAAAGGTTGCTCCTCCCCAGCACTCCAGAGAATGGTAGCCTACCTGATCAAGCTTCTCCACAATGGGAAGCATCTGCTCTGTACTCATACGTGTGGCAATCAGGGACTGATGAGCATCACGCAATATCGTTTCGGTAATTTTTACCGGTTTAGTCTGTGACATTCTATAACCTCCTATTTATAGTTCCGTAACACCTCTAACAGCACCTCCTACTTAGAAGTATTTCCAGTCACGAAAAGATATGCCTGTAAATTCTTCTGGTACTGCACGAGGTGTTACTGTTTCCAGTTCCGTAACACCTCTAACAGCACCTCCTACTTAGAAGTATTTCCAGTCACGAAAGCATGTGCCTGCAAATCCTTCCGACACTGTACGAGGTGTTACTGTTTTATAGTTTTTATTTACATTACGCCAAAGATAGCCATAAAGGTTCCGGCTGCTACGGCTGTACCGATAACGCCTGCTACGTTGGGGCCCATGGCATGCATCAGCAGGAAGTTGGTGGGATCTGCCTCTGCACCTACCTTCTGGGATACACGGGCTGCCATAGGAACGGCAGATACGCCTGCGGAGCCAATCAGCGGATTTACCTTTCCGCCTGTTGCCTTGCACATGATCTTTCCGAAAATAACTCCGGCCGCCGTACCAAAGGCGAATGCAACCAGACCAAGAACAACGATCTTAAGGGTATCCCAGTTCAGGAATGCCTCGGCACTTGTAGTTGCACCTACAGAAGTACCCAAAAGGATAACTACGATGTACATCAATGCGTTGGAAGCGGTCTCCTGAAGCTGACGAACCACGCCGGATTCACGGAACAGGTTGCCAAGCATCAGCGCACCTACCAGCGGTGCGGTTGAGGGCAGAATCAGGCAGACTACAATCGTAACAATGATGGGGAAGAGAATCTTCTCCAGCTTGGATACGGGACGAAGCTGCTCCATTTTGATTTTACGCTCTTTTTCCGTAGTCAGCAGCTTCATAATGGGCGGCTGAATAACGGGAACCAGAGACATATAAGAATAGGCTGCCACCGCAATGGGGCCCATAATCGCTGTCTGTTCCAATTTTCCGGCCAGGAAAATGGATGTGGGGCCGTCTGCGCCTCCGATGATGGAGATAGCTGCTGCCGCCTTGTCAGAGAAGCCCATAGCCATAGCTCCTAAGTATGCGGCAAAGATACCGAACTGTGCCGCAGCTCCCAAAAGAAAACTCTTGGGATTTGCAATCAGGGGGCCGAAGTCTGTCATGGCTCCAACACCCATAAAGATCAGGGACGGCAGGATTGCCCATTCATCCAGTACATAGAAGTAATAGAGAAGGCCGCCTACGCCGTTTGAAGATTCCTCCGGACTGATCATAATATCCGGATAAATATTAACAAGCAGCATACCAAAAGCGATTGGAACCAGAAGAAGGGGCTCGTAATCTTTTTTGATAGCCAGGAACAGGAAAAAGCATGCAACGCCAACCATGACATAGTTTCCCCAGGTCAGATTAAAGAATGCTGTCTGATGCATGAGATTTCCCAGTGTTTCTAATATATATCCCATGTCTTAACCTCCGTTAGTTTGATAGGATTCCAGTTTTTGTTAGTTCAGGGATGCCAGCAGATCGCCGGATTCTACCGCATCGCCTACTCCAACATTGATGCTGGCTACCGTACCATCCTCGGGAGCAACCACGGGGATCTCCATCTTCATGGCTTCCAGAATTATAATGCTGTCGCCGGCCTTTACTGCCTGGCCTACGGAAGCCTCTACCTTAAATACCTTGCCCGGAACGGAAGCCTTTACTTCAATTCCGCCTGCTGCTGCCGCTGCCGCGGGCTTTGCTGCAGGAGCCGGTGCTGCTGCCGGTTTCGCTGCCGGAGCTGCCGCACGTACGGGTGCGCTTCCTGCGCCGCCTTCTTCTACGGTTACATCATATGCCACGCCATTTACGGTAATTGTATAATTTTTCATCTTATTGATTCCTCCTAAAAATATGCATTACCGGACTTTAAGTCCAATAAGTTTGATTTATGCTTTTTTCCATTTCTGATTGCTTTTGCGCTTGATGGAGCGAACCACGAATCCGTCTGTTGACGTAGTTCCCATGGCTGCTGCAACCGCTGCCGTAATTACAGCTACAAGCTCCAGATCGTCAGCAGGTTCTTCTGCTGCAGGTGCTGCCACCGGTGCTGCCGCCACTGGAGCCGCAGGCGCTGCCGCTTTCTTTTCTTCTGCTTTCTTTTTGCTGAATTTCTTTTCAATGGCAGGTATAAAGTTAAAGCAGGAAATAATCAGGCTGATGAGAATCAGAACCGTGAACACAACGCCCATGCCCAGCAGGGTGTTCATTCCGGCTTTCTGAAGAATCTCCCCGGTGCTGTAAATGGGATCAGCCGTTACGGTAATTACAACGTCATGGCTGTCATACACCAGAGAAAGCCGCATATCATGCTTTTCAAATTCATAAACTACATCATAGGTAACTTCTCCGTCCTTCTCTACGCCGCCCTCATATTCCTTTACGCCTACATAGGCACCGAAATCATCCAGGTTGCTGGCATAGGACTTAAAGAGGGCCAGATAAGCGTCTGCCGTAAAGTCAAACTTCTGTCCCGTTCCGCCGATATAGCGGTACAGGGCCACTTCCTGTTCAAAGTCTTCAAATTCCTCTTCCAGCCCCGCTATTAACTCATTTAACTCTTCTTCGCTCATGGAGGTCAGCATCTTCACATACTGGTCGGATTTGTTCCGGTACATTTCCTCCTTGGGAAGCTCTTTTCTCGCCGCACAGCCGGCCAGGGAGATGACACAAACGAGCAACGCCAAAAGGCTGATTAATTTTTTCATGTTTCTCTTCATATTATTCACCTCTCTTAAACCGTTCCGTGTTTTTTGTCCGGGCGATCTTCTCTCTTTGTGAATAACATCTCAAATGCGCCAATTACATACTTTCTGGTGTCCTTGGGCTCGATAATGCTGTCTACATAGCCTCTTCTTGCGGCTGCCTCCGGGCTTGCCTGAAGTGCTGCGTATTCCTTGGCTTTCTCCTGCTGTTCTGCAGCGTCCGCATCGGCATACATAATCTTGGCCGCCAGCTTTGCGTCCATCATTCCTATGGAAGAACCTGTCCATGCGTAAACCACGTCAGCACCGATCCCCTTGCTGTTCATGGATACGTATGCGCTTCCGTAGGCTGCTCCGGCGATTACATTTACCTTGGGAACGGTGGCATTGGCAAATGCGTAGGTCAGCTTTGCCATAGCTTTTGCAATATTGCGCTCAGTGCACATATTTGCTTTATAGCCTTTTACGTTGGTAATGGAAAGAACCGGGATATTGAATGCATCGCAGAAGTTGATGAAGTCCGCTGCTTTCAAAGCGCCTCTTGCCGTCATGTCCGTATCATTGTTGGCAACTGCGCCTACGGTCATGCCGTTTAATTTAATGAGGCCGGTTACCATGTCTTTTGCATAGTCTGCCTTGGTCTCGAAGAATACGTTTCCATCAGAAATGCTGGAAAGTATGTAGGGTGCGGAATACTCTACATTTCCCAAATCCTCGCATACACGATTCAGATCGTCCATGCACTCTTCGTAGGAGCCGTCATCCTCGTTGTTGGCCGGAAGCATGGTTACCAGCTCACGAATCTGAGCAAGGATTCCTGCCTCGTCTCCGACTACATCTACGTTTCCGGCTTCTTCTGCCTGGAATGCAGCGGATGCGCTGTTGCATTTGGAAATCTCATTTCCTTCAATGGCGTTGGGGGAGTTTACGAAAAGCTTTGCTTTGCTCTTCTCCATAAATGTAAAATCAGCAAGTCCCGGTACTACGGCAAGTCCGCCGCCGCAGGTTCCAAATACTGCCGCAATCTGGGGAACTACGCCGGATGCTAATGTCTGCTTCAGATAGATCTCCCCGAAGCCGTTCAAAGCATCTGTGGCTTCCTGAAGACGGACACCTGCACAGTCAATCAGTCCGATTACCGGTGCACCCATTTTGCAGGCCATGTCATAGAGCTTTGTGATCTTTTTTGCATGCATTTCGCCTAAGGTTCCGTTTAATACGGATGCGTCCTGGCTGTACACATACACAAGATTGCCGTCAATAACACCATATCCGGTTATTACACCATCAGACGGAGTTTCTTTCTGCTGCATGTTGAAATCTGTGCTTCTGGCTGTCACCATACCGCCAATTTCAACAAAACTGTTCTCGTCAAGTAAGCTCTCGATTCTCTTACCTGCCAAGGTTTGTGCTGTACTACTCATTTTCAGCCCTCCATTTTTATATGATAATTCTAAACCATTTCATGCCGTTTACCATTTTATCAATATTGTGTCAAATAATCAAGTGTTTTGTATAAATTCGTGGGCAAATTGTGAGATTGATGAGGAATCTAACTGGGGAAGGAAAAACGGACGCAGCCGGAAGGACTTCACATTTCCCTCCCTGCTCCGCTTTCGCTAACACGCCTTCCGGGAAATGTGAAGTCTTTCCGGCTGCTGGCTGTTGGGGCCCTGTTTTGAAGCCCTGTTTGAAATGTTTCTTGGCTTTGGAGGTGGTTAGATTCCTTTTGGAGGCTGGCGGGGTTACTTGGCTATTAGGCCCAAGGCTTTTACCAGTTCCAGGGCGGCGATTGGGAAGAGGGCCAGGGCGAAGCCGGTTCCGTACATTCTTGCCGGGAGCGTGGTCAGGCCGAATATTTGGGACAGGAGCGGAATATATAGTACGCAGGCCATCAGGATTATGGAGGTCATGGCGGCCAGATTCAGCTTCCGGTTGGTAAAGATTCCTGTCCGGAACAGGGATTGAGCGGATCGCATGTTGAAAGCGTGGAAGATCTGGCTGCAGCCTAAGACCAGAAATGCCATGGTCCTGCCGGCTTTTATGCCCCCGGATGAGGTGCAGCCTATCCAAAATGCGGCCAGGGACAGGATGCCGAACATGATTCCCTGAAGGATTACCTGGATTCCCATGCCATGGGCAAAGATTCCCTCTTCTCTGGGCCTTGGTTTTGCGTCCATGACGCTGTCTTCTACCGGCTCCATGCCCAGGGCAATGGCAGGAAGACTGTCTGTGACCAGGTTGATCCAGAGAAGCTGCATGGACAGTAAGGGGGATACTTTAAAAAACAGCATGGAACAGAATACCAGAAGTACTTCTCCGATGTTCGTTCCCAAAAGGAAGCCCACGGTTTTGCGGATGTTGTTGTAGATTCCTCTCCCCTCCCGGACTGCAGCTACGATAGTTGCGAAGTTGTCATCCTGGAGGGTCATGTCAGCGGCCCCTTTTGCCACGTCGGTTCCGGTAATTCCCATGGCACAGCCTATGTCGGCGGCTTTTAATGCCGGTGCATCGTTTACGCCGTCTCCGGTCATGGATACGATCCGACCTTTTTTCTGCCATGCTTTTACTACCCGGATTTTATCTTCCGGGGATACACGGGCGTAGACGGAGATATGTTCCAGTTTCTGGCTGAAAGCTTCTTCCGACATGCTTTGAAGTTCCATGCCTGTTATGGCCTCCTGGCCGGCTTCCAGTATTCCAAGCTGTCCTGCGATGGCTGAGGCTGTGACTACGTGGTCGCCTGTTATCATGATAGGGCGGATTCCAGCCCGTTTGCAAAGCTCTACCGCCTGCTTTGCTTCTTCTCTTGGGGGATCGATCATGCCCACCAGTCCTAAGAATGTTAAATCTCGTTCTAAGGCTTCGCTGGTTAGTTCTTCGGGTACTTTGTCTAAAGTCCGATATGCGATTGCCAGTACCCGAAGCGCCTGGGAGCTCATTTCTTCCGTTACTTTTTCTGCCGCTTTTATGTCTCCCTGTATACATCTTTTGGAGAGCATGTCAAAGGCTCCTTTGGTGATGGCTGTATAGGAGCCGTCTATCTTCTGTATGGTGGTCATGAGCTTTCGGTCCGAATCAAAGGGAAGCTCTGCCGCTCGCGGATATTGGCTGGTCAGCTCTTCTTGCCGGATTCTGTTTTGGTAAGCTGCAGAAATGATGCTTGTTTCCGTGGGATCACCAATGGGGATTTCTTTTCCCTCCTCAAAACGGATGGAGCCGTTGCTACAAAATGTTCCGTATAATAGCAGCTTGCGGATTTCCGGGGAGTTTTCCGGGCTTATTTTCTCTATGATTTTTCCTTTGTCCGAATATGCCTGGGTTAAGGTCATCTTATTTTGTGTCAGGGTGCCTGTTTTATCGGAGCAGATGACGGAGGTGGAACCTAAGGTCTCTACGGCCGGGAGTTTTTTTACGATGGCATTTCGCTTTGCCATGCGCTCTACGCCGATGGAGAGGACGATGGTTACGATAACCGGCAGGCCCTCCGGGATGGCGGATACGGCCAGGGATACGGCTGTCATAAATATCTCCATTACAGGCATTTTGCCTGCCAGACCCATGGCAAAGATGACGGCGCAGATGATGAGAGCTAAGGCTCCCATGTATTTTCCTAACCGGGCAAGCTTTTGCTGGAGGGGCGTTTCCACTTCGCTCTCGCCCTCTAACATGCCGGCGATTTTGCCCATCTGGGTGTTCATGCCTGTTTCTGTTACGATGGCTTCGGCGGTTCCGTAGACGATGCTGCAGCCGGAATAGACGCTGTTGGTTCGATCTCCCAATGGCGCTTCCACGGGCAGGATAGTTTCTGCGTCTTTTTCCGCCGGCAGGGATTCTCCTGTAAGGGCGGATTCTTCAGATTTGAGGCTGGATGAGGTGATGAGCCTTGCGTCTGCCGGGACAAAGTCGCCTGCTTCCAGTTTGATGATGTCGCCGGGGACCAGTGCGGCGGCGTCTATGACTTGCTCCTGTCCGTCCCGGATGACACGGGCATGGGGTGCGGCCATGCGCATCAGGGCTTCTAAGGATCGCTCGGCTTTATTTTCCTGGATAACGCCCATGATTGCGTTCAGTACAACGATGAGCAGGATGAGCAAGGGCTCGAAGAAGGCGGAGCTGTCATGCTCGGACAGGGCTGCAAAGAAGGACACGGCGGCTGCGGCCAGTAGGATCAGTACCATGACGTCCTTGAACTGCTCCAGGAATTTTACCAGGAGGGATTTTTTTCCGGCTTCTTTCAAGCGGTTTTCGCCGTATTCTTTCAGGCGGTTTTGGGCTTCGATACTGCTTAGACCCTCAGGAGTGGTTTTTAGTTGTTTTTGCAATTCTTCTATGGTTTGACTGTGGCTGTTCATATGCTGTGTTCTCCTACTTCGGTTTATGTATTATTATGTCCGCACATCTTGATGAAATCCATGTTCAGCCGCACATATCTGCATCCGGAAATCGATTTGTGCACTGATATGGTATTACTGATTCATTTTACCCTATTATTCCCAAATGCTCCAATAAAATTTTCACACCCATGCAAATTAGGATCGTTCCGCCTGCAAGCTCGGCTTTTGATTTCCATTTGCTTCCGAATATATTGCCGATGCGGATGCCGGCGGCGGAAATTACGAAGGTTATGGTTCCGATAAAGGTTATGGCCGGAATAACTTCTACCTGGAGAAAAGCCAGAGTTACTCCTACTGCCAGAGCATCTATGCTGGTGGCAATGGCCAGGGGCAGCATGGATTTGAAGGAAAAGGGGGATTGAGGGCTTTCGCCTGGACAGACCTGGCTCTCTTCGTTTGCACTTCCGGCTTCCCGGATCATGTTGATACCAATGATTCCCAGAAGGATGAACGCAATCCAGTGGTCGATGCTGGTAATGTATTCTTTGAACTGCACTCCCAGCAGAAATCCTAGCAGCGGCATGAGCGCCTGGAATCCGCCAAAATAGATTCCGGCTATGCCGCATTCACGGATGCCGGCTTTCGGGACACACAGTCCTTTGCAGATAGATACGGCGAAGGCATCCATGGAGAGACCTACTGCCAGTATAAATAATTCTGGTAAACTCATATTTTGTTCCTCCGTTTCCGTTCCGTAATGCTTGATGCAGTGCCCTTTATCCAAAAGGATTTCCAGCCATGGAGCACATATCCGAAAATCTTTTTGGCACTGTACAAAGTATTACGGATTCCTGTTTTGTAATACCCCTCTTCTCTTATATCCGAACCATGCTTTTTGTCTTTCTTGTTGTAGTATCGCCGGATATGGGAAAAAGCATCTTGCTATATGGGAAGGCTTTGGATGATTTTATAAAAAGTAAGAGACTTATCCACAGTTTTTTCTGTAGATAAGTCTCGCTGTTTCAAACAAAACCAGGTCTTACGGCCATGATGTTGATCTTGTTACGTCCTGCTTCTTAATACCTTATCAGACGAAGTCTGCCAGTCCCGAAGGGACATGTATTAATGGGGTACCCGTAGGGTATACCTTGTCAGACGAAGTCTGCCAGTCCCGAAGGGACATGTATTAATGGGGTACCCGTAGGGTATACCTTGTCAGACGAAGTCTGCCAGTCCCGAAGGTGTATCCCAGGGTATAAAATCCAGGCCGCCAACTACTCCCTTATAGCTGATATGTATGGGTGTTTTGATGTATATTACTACATTTTGGTGAGAAAGGCAAGGAGATTTTTTATTTTACAGGCATAGATTTCACCACTAAATATGCCGAAACAACTTACAAAACAGTGACATCAGTTATTCTTTACTGAATAAATGCCGTCAGCTCCGGATAATCGGAAAGGTGCTCCTTTACATAGCATCTTTTAAAAGCCGCAAATGCGGATTCCCGCTTCAAAAGAACTCTCAGCTTTTGCAGAAGAATCCCTGAGGCAGGAGCTTCTTTCAACTTTTCCAAATTGTCAAAAAGAAGATTCATTTCTTTTTGCAGCTCCTTTAGACGCATATCGCTTTTATATACACGAAGACCGGTGTTTTTTAAATTGAAAACTTCCATTATGAGTTCCATGGCCCGTGCGGTCTCTGCATCCGGAATGTCTGCCCGGGAAAGCAGCTCAATATCATTCTGTTTTAAACGGAATATAATTTCCTGTTCTGGATCAATTTTACAGCAATCCAGAATGCCGAAATCATATTTCCTCTGGTTTTTTACACCGTTGCAATGTCCACAGGACCAGAATAAATTGTTCCAGTCAAATTTTCTTTCATGATATTTTCCATTTTTATGAGGTAGTAAATGCTCTACCTGGGGGTCCTGCAAATTTTTTAGCCCGCAGATGTAGCATTTATTATGGAAATCCTCTTTGAGCTGCTCAACCACATCCGGTTTTTCATAGCTTCCATTCTTTTTAGCTGCTTCCTTTGCAAGAGAGGAAGGTGCCGGAAAGGAGCGTTCTATCTTAACCATTGATGTCCTCCCTTTTTGAAAGTTCCAGCTTCAGCCGCTGATATTCTGTGGTAATACCTAAGGCAAGGTAGTCCGGAATTTCATCCAGAAACATTTCCAGATTTGCAATTTCTTCAAAGTCATTATCCGTTAATGTTTCCTTATGAATCAGTACTTGATATCTTGCAAATTTTTCTTTTAATTTATCGGACAGCTTGTCTGCCTTGAAATATCCCTCCACGATTCCATCATAGGGAATATCAGCCAATCCATTTTCTACCAGTAAACGTTGCTCCAAATCATAAATTACAACGTTCTCCAAACTGTTCAGTATAAAAGGTGAGTGGGTGGTAACTATGAATTGAATGTTTGGAAACATGGTGGTTAAAAGTCCCAATATTTTTTTCTGGAGCTCCAGATGAAGGTGTGTCTCTATCTCGTCGATTAGAACAATTCCGGGCATATTGTAGTGGAATTTTCGTTCGGTCTGCTTTTCCATACGGATCATGAGATCCACCATAATATCCAATGCTGCCGCATAGCCACTGGACAGGGTGTTAAAATCATAGGCTTCCTTTTTCGGCTCTTTAATGCTGAACCGGAAGGTTTCTTCGTCAAATTCCAGTTTGAGCTGTTCGTTTTCAAAAAGACCTTGCAGGAGGGTTTCGAAATTGTCAAACCATTTCTGGATGCCTCTCGCCTTTTCCTGCTTTCCACTGGTCTGTGATAATGCCTGGGTCATTTTCAGATCCAGGAGGTATTTTACAAAATCCTTTCGTGGATTTTCGTAAATGGAATAGTTTTCTTTCAGCTTTACCTTTTCTACGTGTGTTGGTGTCTCTGCCGCAAAAATCCGGTCTGCTCTGTAGTAGGCAATGATAAATTCTCCAGCTTCAAATGATGAACGTATTTCATGATTTGGATAATTCAATTGTACTATAAAGCCTTTTTTTTCTTTTTCAACAATTTGCCGGGCACTCTTTACCTCTTTTTCTTGTTTTAATATCTCTTCCTCTGTTTGACTATTCATTTTTAATGTATCTAATTGTTTTATCGCAGATAACAATCTTTTATCTTTTGCTTCTATACCATCGGAAGTAGATAGGTTATATAAATAACTGGACAGCCCATCCAGGATAGTCGTCTTCCCACTCCCATTTTTACCTGTGAAAATCAGATGCTTTCTGTTCTCATCTGACAGAGGAATCTCAATGTAATCCAGGTTTCTGACCTTTTCTAAAATTAATTTTGTAATAAATATATCTTTCATCTTGTCCTCCCGAAATGCCGCCTGCCGCTGACTTCACTGTTATTTGTACTAAATTGTGTCAGTGAGATTATAACATATACCATCATAAAAAACCATCCAAATTATTCCAACGTTCTTTCCAAAAAACGCCAAGAAAAAAGCAAAACAAACAGTTATGTCTGTCTTGCTTTTTATAACAGCAATTTCAAAATACATTACAAATCACGATAAGCCTGAATTATTCACAGCGGTATAAGCCCGCATAAAATCCGCCGTAGTTACCATTGCAGCCACTCCTGATACCTTACTCTGTCACAGGATAGCCTAAAAATGGGCAGACTCCTCCCCTGATAGGGTTAGAAATTTATTATGGTTGTCAAAGTCCGTTAACTGCTGCTATTCCAACTGTGGCCGCAGGTTATGGATATTTTCCAGTGTTTCATAGAATTCTTTCTTGTAGGGACAGCTGCTGCACAGTTTGAAATATTTATACCGTGCAGACCTTACCACTCTTGCGGCTATTTTCAGCAGCTTGAAACGGATAGTATCTATACACTGTTTCCTCATACTGGCGGCAAGCGCCAACCGTCTGAACCAATTGAACAGATTATAAGCCAGTGCATGGACCAGGAGGCGGTTCGCATTTACCAGCTTTGAGGGACTGCTTACAGAGGCAAAGCCAAAGCCGCTTTTGCCTTCCTTGATGAAGTTCTCCATTCTGCCCCTTCCGCAATAGAACTGGATTACCTGATAAGGTTCCATTTCCAGTGTCGTGACAATAAAGGTATACAAATGGACCATCTGGCCATAGGGCTTTTCGATTTTGAAAACCACCCTGCGCGGATGGCTCCACGAACCAGCCTGGTACATAAATTCCCCATACTCGACGGCGTAATCCACCTGGTTGGATTTCGTTGCGCGGTACAGCGCCTGGCTTTCATCTTCTGCCAGTTCAAGGAGCTTTGGATTTTCTTTGAGCCGGATGGCATATTTGCAGTTTTTGTCTTCAAGGACTTCATACAGGACTGGGGACGCAAAACCACTATCACCCCGGAAATAAAGCGGCATATCCGGGAAATCGCAGAGGAATTCATCCAAAAGGGACTCCATAAAAATATCTGCCTCTTTGCTGCAATACATGGTACCGTCACGGAGCTGCGCTTTCAGCAGGTCGCCGGTCAACCCGTCGTAACATAACAGCGGATGATAACCGTGGGCCTGATAATGGTAGTTGAACCCTTCCCCTTCCTGGTTTCCATAGGTATCAAGAAGTGTAGAATCAAGATCAAAAAGCATGAATTCCGGTTTCTTTATGGAATAGACAACCCTACGGAGTCTGCGGATGATCTGGTTTAACTGGGTGAGTGTATCTTCATCCATGCGGCTAAAAAAGCGTGACAGGGTAGGCTGGGATGCCAGGGCATCCTTTTCTAAAATGGCTGTCATGACCGGTTCGTTTGTCAGTTCGTCTGCACAGTCATCCTCAAAGTAGGAGCTGATGATCTGGTAAACCACCTGCATCAGGTTCGTATCATCCTTATGGATGCGGAAGGATGCGTTATCATTGGTTTTGAACATACGGTTGACGAGTTTAACCGCCCCGATCTTAAACAGAAACTCTTTGAACAGGAGAAGTCCTGCATCGGAGGATAGATCGCCTCCATCAAAATTAATTTTGATTTGGCTATTGCTTTCTAAGCTTACGGTGTTTAAAATATCCATATAAAGACCCTTTCTTTGGTTTTGATTTGGATTGGACACCTAAATTTTACCATAGATTGAGGTCTTTTTCTATTCACCAAATAAGTGAAAGACAATATTCAATTAAAATACAGTAACTATGCGGGTTTCAGTCGCCCCCACCCGTAAAACGGGTGGCTCGGGACGCAGGCTCTAAGCCCGCCCTACTCGGCTGCGCCTCAAGGCGCTGGCTTTCTCTTTAAGACCATGGGAAGTCTGCCCTTTGCAGCCTTCCCACGGCTCCGTTCAAGCCACATTGCTACCCACTCGTTGCTACCCCTAAAGGGGTGTTCGTACTACTCAGCCCTGACCCTTAAAAGGGTCTTCATACTCTTTCACGCTCAGCTTATCCTGCATGATATCTGCTTTCTCCTGATCTTGAATATACTTTTTTATCGTGGCTTCATTCAGGCCTACGGTACTGACATAATACCCTTCTGACCAAAAGTGACGATTTCCAAACTTATACTTCAGGTTTGCATGCCTGTCAAACATCATCAGGGCACTTTTTCCCTTCAGATATCCCATAAACGATGAAACGCTTATCTTCGGCGGTATGCTCACAAGCATATGTACATGGTCCGGCATAAGATGCCCTTCAATAATCTCCACTCCCTTATAACTGCACAGCTGCTTTAAGATATCACGCAGATCTGTTTTATATTGATTATAGACAATTTTTCGTCTATACTTTGGGGTGAAGATGATGTGATATTTACACATCCACTTCGTATGTGCGAGCGAATTTGTTTGCTTTGCCATAAAATCACCTTTCCTTTCTCTAATAGTGGCCTGAACACCTCT
>NZ_JAYMNS010000033.1:0-49639 GCF_036941035.1 Candidatus Merdisoma sp. JLR.KK006
GGCAACCAGGAAGCATTTGGAACCATAGCCTACAATGGAGAGGATATTCGAAAAAGAATTTATGAGATTATGGAGGAAACGAAAGCAGAGAAGGTGAATATCATTGCCCATTCCAAGGGCGGGCTGGATGCCCGCTATGCCATTTCCACCTTGAAAATGGCTCCTTATGTGGCATCCTTAACTACGATGAGCACGCCTCACCGAGGATGCCGATTTGTGGACTATGCCTGCCGTCTTCCGGAGGGGCTTTACCGCTTTGTGGCAGGCTGCTTTGACCGAACCTTTGGAAAATTCGGAGATCGGAATCCGGACTTCTATACGGCAACCCGCCAATTTTCTACAAAAGCCAGTGCTGAATTTAATAAGCAAACACCAGATGCGCCGGGGGTTTACTATCAAAGCTATGCTTCAAAAATGAAATATCCCTGGAGCCATCTTCTCCTTTCTGTTCCATGGTGCATGATTCGCCCTTTGGAGGGAGACAATGACGGGCTGGTCAGCACGTATTCTGCCAAATGGGGAGAATTTAAGGGTATTTTTGCCAATCAGAGGATGCGAGGCATTTCCCATGGGGATATGATTGACCTGAAACGGCAGGATTACAAGGGCTTTGATGTGGCGGAGGCTTATGTGCAGATTGTGGCGGAGCTTAAAGAGAAGGGCTTTTAAAAGAGATGAAGAAAATTTATTTCGCTCTAATTGATAAAAGACTGGAAACGGCAAAGTGGGTTCTGTATGGCCTGCTTATCTTATGCTATCCGTGGATAGTTCGGATTTCGGAAGCAATGACGGGACAGAGATTCGGCAGCTCGGATCAGATTTATATATGCAGAATCAGCTTTCTTTTCCTTCTTTGTGCTATGGTTGCACTAGCCTGTTATCAATGGGTTTCTTTTTTGAAAAAGTATTGGGAAAGCTTAACGCTGTTGGGCATATCCGGACTGAAAAGCTTTCTTTTATTTTTGTCCGTGAATACAGAGATTCTCTTTTTACAGATTTATGGGGGAACGGTGCTTTTTCAGATGCAGGGAATCGGATTAAGCTATGCCCTGTCGGTTCAGGTGGTTTATGGGATCTTTGTCTGTGGGATGGGAATGCTTCTGGGACTTAAGGCTCATGGGAAAATTCTGACTTTCTTAAGTGCCGGGGGGATTGGTGTCACAGCCATTTTTCTTAGGCTTGGATGCATAAACTATCATGCAGTGTACGGGTGGGTGATGGGAGAGGGGATTGGCGAAGGTTTATTTTCAGAGAATTCTTCTGTTGCAATGCTGCTTTTGATTCTGTCGCTATCCATTGTATGGATAGGAGTGTACCTGTATAAATCGGCAGATATGTCGGTAATCGCCGGCTCCTTTCGCTTTTTTCCAAAAGGGCATAAGCTGCATTTTAAGATATTCCCCTATAGAAAGGGCAGAGCTTGTTCGGCAAAATATAACCAAGGGGCACACCATAATAGAAGTCCCTTTGGGATGGGTGGACATGGCCCGGCAAGGTATCTCTGGATGTATCGAAACAGGGAGTTTCTTTTCTGGAAGCTGTGTTCCATGGTATTCTTTGCTTTGACCTGCTGCC
Organism: Candidatus Merdisoma sp. JLR.KK006; assembly: GCF_036941035.1. Lineage (NCBI taxonomy): Bacteria > Bacillati > Bacillota > Clostridia > Lachnospirales > Lachnospiraceae > Candidatus Merdisoma > Candidatus Merdisoma sp. JLR.KK006. The sequence goes on from NZ_JAYMNS010000033.1 coordinate 1,576, forward strand.
TTGGAGACAGTTCCTTTGGGGTCTTTTTTACGGCTTATGGGATTTGTTTGATTACAGCATTTTTTTTTAAGGATATCTACAGTCTTGAACAGAAAAAGTTCCTCATTTATTTTATGTCGGATTATCCATACGGAAAATTTTTTTTGGACTTGGTGAAGGAAGGGATATACCTTTTGGGAGATAATCTTTTTTTGGTACTGATTCTTGTTCGCCTCCGGAATCTCGCAGATTGTATTACATTCCTTTTGCTGGGGGCCGCTGTTTTGAGCATTTCCATCTTTGTAAATGCCGGTCTTTTTGCAAAATATCCGAAACGTCAGCATCAGTTAAGGGTCTTTATGGTATTGATAAATCTGCATCTTCCGATAGGGAATTTGATTTTTCTGTATCAATGGATTCGGCAGGGAAAGAGGAATTGGGAGCATTTAAGCTATGAACAAAGATTGTGACTTGATTTTAGAGCATGTAACGAAATTGTATGGCAAAGGCCGCGGGATTCAGGATTTGTCCGTGAGGCTTTCGGCAGGGGAGATTGCGGCATTTATCGGCCCGAATGGTGTCGGAAAGACAACCCTTGTAAAGGCTGTGGCGGGGCTGCTTCCCATATCAGAGGGAAGTATCTGTTTGTGGGGGCAAAGTGTGGGGGAGCGTTCCGTTAGAGCCGGCATTGGTTATATGCAGAGCGACATCAGCTTTTATGAAAAAATGACAGTGTACGAGGTTTTAGAGTTTATTTGCCAGGTGAAATTCGGCGGGAGCTTTTATGAGGAAATCGATCCATATCTGCGGAATTATCACTTATATGAACAGCGAAATTTCCGGATTCATCAGCTTTCTTTGGGAATGAAACGGAAGCTGTCTATTATTATGGCGCTTATTGGAGAGCCTGGATTGATTCTTTTGGATGAGCCGGAGAGCGGGGTGGATACTTATGGAATTATCCAATTTAAAGCGGATTTGCTTGCCTGTGCCCGAAAGGGCAGTATTGTTATCCTGACCAGCCATGTGCTGGATTTGCTTGAGAAGGTATGTACACGGTGCATTTTTCTTAAGGATGGAAGAATAGCGGAGGATTTGCTGCTGACCAAAAATTCTATGGATTTGGAGCAGATTTATGAGAAGGTGTATGGGTATAAGATTTAATTATATTAAATATTCATAATATATATTTTACTTATATCAATAACCGTGCTAGAATACACATAGAAAATTTAAAAGTCAGGGTGAAAGCCATATAGCAACTTAAAAAGGAGGAAGAAGCAATGGGAATGACAATGACACAGAAGATCCTTGCGGCCCACGCAGGACTTTCGGAGGTAAAGGCCGGACAGCTCATTGAGGCGGAGCTGGATCTGGTTCTGGGAAATGACATTACAACGCCGGTGGCCATCCGTGAGATGGAGAAAATGAAAAACAAGGAAGTATTTCACAAGGATAAAATCGCCCTGGTTATGGACCATTTTATTCCCAATAAGGATATTAAATCTGCTGAAAACTGCAAATGTGTCCGTGAGTTTGCCTGTAAGCATGAAGTAACCAATTACTTTGATGTTGGAGAGATGGGAATTGAGCATGCACTAGTTCCGGAGAAGGGCTTGGCGGCAGCCGGCGATTGTATTATCGGTGCGGATTCCCACACCTGTACCTATGGCGCATTGGGTGCATTTTCTACAGGAGTGGGAAGTACAGATATGGCCGCAGGCATGGCAACGGGAAAGGCCTGGTTCAAAGTGCCTTCTGCTATAAAATTCAATATTGTAGGAAAGCCCTCCAAATGGGTCAGCGGCAAGGATGTGATTCTGCACATTATCGGCATGATCGGTGTGGACGGAGCCCTCTACAAGTCCATGGAATTTGTGGGAGAGGGAATTAAGAATCTTACAATGGATGACCGCTTTACCATTGCAAATATGGCTATTGAGGCAGGCGGAAAGAACGGGATTTTCCCGGTGGACGACTTGGCCATTGCTTATATGAAGGAACACTCCAAAAAGGAATATAAGATCTATGAAGCAGATACGGATGCGGAGTATGATGAGGAATATACCATTGACTTGAGCACGTTGAAATCAACCGTAGCATTTCCGCATCTGCCGGAAAACACAAAGACTGTGGACGAGATAACAGAGGATGTAATGATAGACCAGGTGGTAATCGGCTCCTGTACCAATGGCCGTATGGATGACCTGCGGGCAGCCGCTGAGATTTTGAAAGGGCGTAAGGTGAAAAAGGGCCTGCGCTGCATCGTGATTCCCGGAACACAGAAGATTTATATGGACGCCATGGAAGAAGGACTGTTAAAGATCTTTATTGAGGCCGGAGCAGCAGTGAGCACGCCCACCTGCGGTCCCTGTCTGGGAGGCTACATGGGAATCCTGGCGGCGGGAGAGCGCTGTGTATCCACCACAAACCGGAACTTTGTGGGACGTATGGGACACGTGGATTCAGAAGTTTATCTGGCAAGCCCGGCGGTAGCGGCAGCCAGCGCAGTAACCGGTAAGATTTCTGCCCCGAAAGATCTTGGAATGTAAATATAGAACTGGAATAGGAGAGTAATAATGCAGGCAAAAGGAAGAGTATTTAAATATGGAGACAATGTAGACACAGATGTTATCATCCCCGCAAGATATCTGGCCATAGCAGATCCGAAGGAACTGGCAGAACACTGCATGGAGGATATTGACAAAGAGTTTGTTCACAAGGTACAGCCAGGTGACATTATGGTGGCTAACAAGAATTTCGGCTGCGGTTCCTCCAGAGAGCACGCTCCTCTGGTCATCAAGGTATCCGGTGTTTCCTGCGTAATCGCAGAGACCTTTGCACGGATCTTCTACCGAAACGCCATCAACATCGGCCTTCCCATTATCGAGTGTCCCGAGGCTGCACAGGATATCAAGGACGGCGATGAGGTAGAGGTAGACTTTGACAGCGGAAAAATCTTCAACCGCACCACAGGAAAAGAGTACCAGGGCCAGGCTTTCCCGGAATTTATGCAGCGTATTATCAAGGCAGAGGGACTGATCAACTACATCAACGAGAAATAAGCCAACGAACCACTTCCCAATTCAGAGGTTCTGTGAGAAAGCAGGGCAGCCCCTCAGACTTTTTCCAATATCAAGTGTACGCAAACCGTCCGAACACAGATATGGAAAAGTCTGAGGGGCTGCCCTGCTTTCTCACAGAACCGACCCGCTCACCATTTAAAGATTATCAAACACCACCGTCTCTTCCTTCAATTCCCCAACAATCGCCTGATTAACCCCCATCCTCTGGGTAATATCCTCCATATCAATCACCAGGCTCTGGGTACTGTTGGCAACGCCCGTAAGTCCCGAAGCGCCTTCCCCGATGACCGTAGTAATAGCGCCAATGGATTCCACAATCCCGGACATAGAACCCCGCAGATGCTCTGTCCGTTCCTTAAAGTTATCCATAGACTGCTTAATATAAGCAGCATCCTCCTGGTACTGCTTACCGGACCGGACAAACTCCTGGAATTCTGTCAAAATAGAGCTGTTCATATAATTCACAAGATTCTGTGCATTTTCTGAAAGATTATAAACAGCAGAAGTAACGACAGAATTGATCTCCTGTATCCGGTTAGCCGCATCACTGCTTGAGTTGGCAAGCTGCCGGATTTCCCTTGCAACCATGGCAAAGCCCTTGCCGGCCGTGCCCGCATTAGCGGCCTCCACAGTGGCATTTAAGGCAATCAGCCGGGTTGTCTGGGAAATCTTCAGAATCTCATCCGTAAGGCTGTTCACCTGATCCACGCTGCGGCTCTGCTCGATGGCTTCATTTAAGGATTCCAGGATATCCGCAGCCTTGGCGCTGGTAACCTCCACGTTGGTCTTAGCCGACTGCTCCAGCTCGTCTGCACGGGTCTTCATGGCGACGGAATAGGCGGTAATGCTTGCGCATTCTTCCGCAGTACTATGTACATCCCGGTTCACGGCCTCAGCACTTTCGGAAATAACGGTGGCATTGCTGGCAACCTCCCGGATAGTCGCCGAGAGCTGCTGCATCAGATTTGACAGATCCGAAACACTTTCCCGGGAAGTGGCAGTCCTTTTGCGCACCTCGCTTGTCATATCATCAATCCGGTCGGAGCTGTCCCGAATAGTGCCCAGAATACTCTTAATAGGCGTGACTACATATTTTTTAATCAAAGAAATGGTTCCAAATACAAGAGCCGTACAGATACCAATAGAGAGAAGGCTCACAATCAGGGAAATGATGTACACAGCCGAAAGCCGCCCCCTGGCCCTGGAGGTCTGATCGCTGATGGAAGTATTCAGCGCATCAATGCTGCTTTCCATAGCATTTGCATAAAGAGCCACGTCCTCATTGGCAAGAACGTAAGCTTCCTGCGTCTTGTGGCCGGCACTTTTGCAGACCAGATTTACCAGCGCATGCTTAAAGGAATCATAAGAGGACAGAAGAGACTGGTAGGCCTCTTGATCCTCCCTGGTAACAAAGTCTTCATACTCTGCCAGCATGTTGTCTAAAAGGGCTTCCTCATCCTTGATCTGATTTACTACGGTAATCATGGTGTTGTAATCCGTAGCCACAATGTGGGACAGGGCCAGGTTATGGATGGTCATGGCGGACTGGGAAATCTCCGCCAGCCGGCTTTTTCCGGCCATAAGGTTGTCGGCAATATTGGCTGCATTGGAATTGACATTATGTATATTGATAACAGCCAAAGCATTGGAAATGAGCGCCACAATGCCCAGAAGAGCAATGGGCAGAATTAAGCGCTGTTTGAGGCTGATTTGTTTCGTCATGGCGATATCCTCCGGAATGTTGTAACAGTTTATTTCTGCGGGGTATTTGACTCAGTAATTCACTGGCAATCCTGCTTGAAGCTCCTGTGCAGATTTTCACTAGGGTGCCGTGATAGCTTCCGCCATTTTGTCAAGCTGCTCCTGAAGGCTCTGGCCGTCAGGATTGCCGGCAGCCATATTTCCTGCAAAGGCGGACACGGGGTCCCAGAAATTTCCTCCCAGACGCTGCACCGTGGAAAATTCAGACTGGCTGAGAAGGGCGGCAATGGCAGGAGAACTCTGAACCGCTTGGGAGGCCGCCGCATTTTTGTTGGCAGGACCCTGTCCACGCAGCTCGAATCGGAGCTTCTGGTTGGCTTCATTCGTGATCCATTCGGCTAAAAGGGAGGCCCACTCATGGGATGCGGAGTAGGCGTTGACACCGATGAGCTTATAGCCGGAGTAGGAAGACATCTGGATCTGCTGTCCTGCACAGGTATAGGAGGGAAGCTTGGCAGCTCCGTAATCTGCGCCCCAGGCTTCTTCCACGGCCATGGCATTCCACACACCACTGACACCGGCGATAACCGTTCCGTTTTGTACACCTTTTAAAAAGTTTTCGTCCGTGGCGTTCAAAAAGCCGGGGCTTTCTGCCAGGTTCAGCATGGACTGAGCCACATCGGTTCCACGGATTGGCCCCTCCGTCCCGTTCCAGGTACAGAAATTGGTGATACCGTCGTCATTGAGACCCACCTCCAGTCCGGTATTTCCAAAGAAGGAATAGACATACCACCCAGAGGACCAGTCCATAGTTATCTGCCGTTCCTCAGCGGCTGCAATTTCCAACATCCGCTCCAGGGAGGTAATATCTGCTTCCGTAAAATAGCGTTTATTATAGTAGAGAAAATACCCGTTGTCCGCCGTGAGCGGATAGGCATACAGGGTATCTCCCACACAGGCGGCGTGAACGGCCTCCGGAAGATTGGCGGACTTGATGGTATTCGCCGGTTCCACCGGCGTAAGGGCGCCTGCGGCCACCAGGGTGTTCAGCTGATCGTCCGCAAAGGCAAATACATCGGCCCCGTTTTCCAAATCATTCATCAGTGCGTCCATACAATTGCTTTCACTCTGAGGGGAAAAGGTGATGTTAAAATTCGCTTCGCCCTGGTACTTTTGCTGAAAGCTTTCAAAGATCTGATTGAGCAGTGCCTCATCTTCCTCTGCGCCCCAGACCAGAAGGTCTACCTGCCCGGAAGCTTCGGCTGCAGCGTCAGCCATGGCTGACGGGTTGTTTTTCCGGCATCCGGCAAGGGCAAAGCAGAAAGAGGCTGCCAGGATGCATAGATAGGTTGTTTTCTTCATAATCGTCTCCGTGCTGTTCCCCGGCGGGCATGCCTTATTCCCTATGCAATACTTCAAAAACCTGCCCAATGGCGCATCCGGCAGGTGTCTGTCTCGTTTTGTCCGGTCATTGTCATGAGGGAAAGTGCCCTATGGGTATAAATACCCCGCAAACTGGCCTGCGAGGTGGGAAATTTATGCCCTTTTTCGGGGTTTTTACGTTTAAAATTTTACCATTTACAGGGAGATCGTGCAAGTGATTTTATTTGCAATATGCATTAAATTATCATAGTTATATATGTGTAAAAAAATGGGAAAGTTTCATTTTCTAAATCACGGCTGTTTCAGTCAAATATTCACAGGAAGATCAGAAAAAAGACTTCTTTTGTTGCAAAAAATCAGAAAATTCACTATAATAGAGAGGAAAAGAATGGATGAAGTCCAACATTATGACATTGGAGCCAATCTATAACCAACGAAAATCGGAGGTCTTAACAGCAGCTTTATGAGACAGCAAAAAGAGCCGAATCAAAAAGAAAGAAACTATTCCGTATGGTTTACGGGAATCGTTCTGGTTATGGTATATGTGATCCTTGTGGACAATATGTCCGGGGCAGAAGAGAAAGCATGTAAAAGCCTTCTTAGAGAGCGGATGCTGGAAGTGTCAGAGGACATGCCGGCTTTGATGCAGGAACAGGAAGCTTTATGGAAGCAGGATGAGTAAGCTGTGGGAGCATCCGTCACTAAAAAATATTTACTGACAGATTTGGATAATTCTTGCGGTTTTTCCAACAAAATGCTACAATTACAATAATGACCATTCATATTCGACGCCAACAGATACCTGTCGCAAGGAAGTGTACCATTTCAAAGAACAATATAAATAAGGTACTCATACGGCATAAAAAATGAATAGATAAGCATACATACAATGTAGATATGCTTACAGATATAAAATCAAGAAAGAACGGGGATGCCAAGAAATCGGGCGAAGGTGCCTGGCAGGAGGCATCCCTATGGATTTGGAGGCTGTTTCAAAATGATGATACTGTTAGGGGCAGGCATATTGCTTGTAATCTTGTGCATTCTGATTGTTTATATTACATATCGAGAGATATTTTACGCCGTTCCCAAAGCGGACGAGGATGCATACGCCATACCGGGTGGAGACCAGTACAGGAAAATAGAGGATCGGATGCGCACCCTGATCGGCAGGATGGAGCGGCTTCCCTATGAATTGCTTTTTATCCAGGCATGGGACGGAACACGCCTTGTGGGACGATATTACCACGTAGAGGACGGAGCGCCCTTCCAGATACAATTTCATGGCTATCGAGGCGTAGCCCTTCGAGACTTCTGCGGAGGAAATAAGCTTGCCCGGGAAATGGGGCACAACACCATCGTAGTGGACCAGCGGGCCCACGGAAGAAGCACCAGCCGGACCATCACCTTTGGTATTAAGGAGCGGAAGGACTGCTTAAGCTGGGTAAACTATGTCTGCGAGACCTTTGGCAGCGACACGCCCATTTTTCTTTCCGGCGTCTCCATGGGTGCAGCGGCGGTACTTATGGCCGCTGACCTGGAGCTGCCGAAAAACGTGCTGGGCATCATCGCAGACTGTCCATACTCGTCCCCTGCGGCCATTATTGAAAAGGTCTGCCGGGACAAGGGGCTTCCTCCAGCCGTGATGCTTCCTATCGCCCGCCTGGGCGCAAAATATTTCGGCCATTTTGACCTGGACGAAACAAGTGCCATAGAAGCCGTCCGCCGGACAAGAATTCCCATTCTGCTTATCCACGGAGAGGACGACCGCTTCGTTCCCTGCCGCATGAGCCAGGAGATCTGGTCCGCCTGCGGAGGCCACAGAACCCTCAAAACCTTCCCCGGCGCAGGCCATGGGCTCAGCTACATGGTAGACACCAAGCGCTATGAACGTCTGGTGAGACAGTTTGTGGACGAATGCATGCAGCGGCAGAAGATAAGAAACGCATAAGGAACGTGAAGTAAATACATACAGATTAGTATATTGACAGGTGAAAATGAAATGTCAGCAGCCCACAGGGGACTGCCAAAAGGTGCCGGAAAAGAAGACAGAAGACTTTTCCGGCACTTTTTTTGCCTTTTTCCCAAAAGCCCACAAAAAATGATGCAATTATGATGTTTTTGTGACGCTCTTCTGACGCTTGGATATTGTAAATTAATGCTATCAGCGAATGACAGATATATCAAAGAACAGAAGAGGTGTATAAGTATGAAAAGGAGAAACAGATGGCTGTGCGGATTTCTGGCAGGCTTCCTTATGGTGATGTCCTGTCCGGTGACGGTTCATGCGGGCCGGGAAGAGGCGGAGCAGGAAAAGGATGTAACCCTGGCACCTTATTTTCTCGTAGAAGGCACAGATTCCTCCACAGATCCCTTTCCCCTAAAGGGAACCGAGGTCACGGCAAATGTCAACGGAACCATTGCGGAGATCCATGTAACGCAGCGCTATGCCAATGAGGGGGAAAATCCCATCAATGCAAAATACGTATTTCCCGCCTCCACCCGTGTAGTCGTCCACGGAATGACCATGACCGTAGGCAATCACGTGGTACGGGCGCAGATCAAAGAAAAGGAAGAGGCCAAGCAGGTATACGAGGAAGCCAAAAGCGAGGGCAAAAATGCCTCTCTCCTGGAAGAACAGAGAGCCAATGTATTCACCATGGACGTTGCAAATATTATGCCGGGAGATGAAATAGCCATTGAACTGACCTACACGGAGCTGATTGAGCCGGAGGAAGGGATTTACCAGTTTGTATTTCCTACCGTAGTCGGCCCCCGCTACAGCGGCCGGGTGACGGAAGAGGAAGCCGAAGCGGATGCCTGGGTGGAAAGTCCCTATCTGGCAGAGGGAGCGCCGGTGGAGAGCTCCTATGATATTACCGTCAACCTATCTACGGGAGTGCCTATAGAGAATCTGACCAGCAGCTCCCACAAAATAAACATTGATCAAGGGGAGGATACAAAAGCCAAGGTAACTCTGGCTGACAAGGCTGCATTTGCCGGAGACAGAGACTTTATACTGGAATACCAGCTAACCGGAGAAGCCATGAATTCGGGCCTTATGCTCTATGAGGGAGAAAATGCCAACTTCTTTCAGCTAACCGTGCAGCCTCCCGAGCGCTGCAATCCTGAGGACATTCCCCCAAGAGAATATATCTTTGCTCTGGACGTGTCCGGCTCCATGGACGGCTATGCCCTGGATACGGCCAAAAAGCTCATCAGTGATCTGGTATCCAACCTAAAAGAGACGGACTGTTTCAACGTGATTCTCTTTTCTGACACGGTGTGGACCCTGTCTCCCAATTCTCTGGAAGCCACAAAGCCCAACATCCACAGTGCCCTGCAATTAATAGAGGATCAAAAAGGCGGAGGCGGAACAGAGCTCCTGTCAGCCCTTCTGACCGCCTACCACATTCCAAAGGATGAGGATACGGCCAGAACCGTTGTCATGATAACCGATGGTTATATTTCCGATGAAAAAGAAATCTTTGACCACATCCGGGAAAATCTGGGAGATACCAGCTACTTTGCCTTTGGCATCGGAAGCTCCGTAAATCGTTATCTCATTGAGGGAATTGCGGCTACAGGCATGGGTGAGGAATTTGTAGTCACAGAGGAACCGGAAGCCGCAGAAGCAGCCAATCGTTTTCGCACTTATGTACAGGCGCCCCTTTTAACCAACGTCCAGGTAGAATTTGAGGGCTTTGAGACCTACGATACAGAGCCCTCCGGCGTACCGGCCCTTTATGCCAGCCGTCCCATTGTTCTGTATGGAAAATGGCGCGGCGAACCTACAGGAACCATCCGCATCACCGGAAAGCGTGGATCAGAGGACTATATGGAAGAGATCCCCGTAACGGCAGAAAGTATTTCCCAGGAAAATGAAGCCATCCAGTATCTCTGGGCCAGAAAACGGGTGGAAATGCTGACAGACTACAGTTCTAAGACAGGGAGCCAGGTCAAGAAAGAGGTTACTTCCATCGGCCTCAAATACAATATGGTCACACCCTATACCTCCTTTGTAGCCGTTCTGGAAGAAGTCAGGAACCCGGAGGGAGACAGCAAGGATGTGAATCAGCCCAACTCACTGCCCTTCGGCGTATCGGGCCTGGCTGTGGGAGGCGGCTATATGGTAGGAGCGGAGCCTGACGGAATGCTTCTGATTCTATTATTCGCTATGACACTGCTGCTTCAATATCTTTACAGAGTAAGCAGAAACCTCATGTCATACCGATTTGATGAAAAATGAGGAAGCCAGATGAGAGATAAAAAATCAATCCGTATATATTTTTTGGGACTGTTGATGGTCTTAGGTTTAAAATTGTATGCTGACCAGGCCGGCAGTGACGAGCTGCTCTGGATTTTGCGTCCTACCGCATGGTGGACCGGTATTTTAAGCGGGCATTCTTTTACATACGAGCAGGGAATGGGCTATGTGAACCATTCCCTGCGGTTCATCATCGCACCGGCCTGTGCAGGGCTTAAGTTCTGGATGATTGCAGCCCTCATGCTAAGCTGGTCTTTCCTTCACCGGATGAAAGGCGGGAAAGGGAAGCTGTACTGGACACTGTTCTCTTTTTTGGCAGCCGGGCTTGTTACCATATTTGTAAATGGAATTCGAATCACCTTGTCCATTGTGCTGCCGCAGCTTTTGGAGAGCACAGAACACATTATGGCCCATATGTCATCAGGACAGCTCCACACAGCCATTGGAACCTTCGTGTACTTCCTGTCACTTTTGGCCTTATATTGGGCGGGAAACCAATTTTCACAAAAGATTGGATTGGCGGAAACGGTACAAAAAGAAAAATTCTTATGGGCTAAGCTCCTTCCGATCCTCTGGTATTTGGGTCCGGTTCTAGGTCTGCCTTTCCTGAGCCGGATAGCTTACAAGGATTATAAAAACTTTACCAACTATGAACTGCCGGTACTTGCAGTCTGCGGAAGTGTATTTTTATTTCTTATCTTGTTACTATTAGGAAAGAAATTTCTATGGCAGCTTAAAACAGCAAAATAAGACGGCGGACTTTTCCGATATCAAGTGTCCGGCTGTTCATGCACACCTGTCTGATATTGGCGGACAAACGTTCAACGCATAAAAGGTGAAGCAAAATTACAAAACGTTAGTCCGACAAGAGCAGACAGGTGTGCGTGAACCGTCCGAACACGGATATGGAAAAGTCCGCCGTCTTATTTTGCGTCCGTTTTTTACACCGTATAAAACATCGGCAGCCCCGGCGGACTAAACGTAAAAGAAAAAAAGCAAATCACAAGAAGAAGCAAAAGCGCATAATTAGCCAAAAGAGGCAGATGCATACTCGGACATTGAACCTCAAAGTACCGAGAAGTCAAAAAAGTAACCAAAACACTAAACACAAAAATCAAAATATCCACCACCAAAAAATCCTTCCCGCTAACCCCCGTATAAGTAAAAAAAGCCGCCACAATAAAAAACATCCCAATAAGCACCCCTGCAATCCGAGAAGTCAGAAAACGCCCGGAAGTCTTAAAAAGCACAATCACCTCAAAAAGAGTATACAAAAACACCGGAAAAAACAGCATTTTTAAATGCTCCCAGACAGATTCATTTACCGGAGCAAACAATGCCACAAATGGATTTTCCATACTCCACTCATAAGAAAAATGCAAAAGAATACCTGCAACCAGTGTAAAAAGAATACCTGCAATCAGGTTCGTTGCCTCTCGAATCTTCATAAAAACCTCCTATTTTAAGTTCCATAATATCCTCTCAGTACCCCTATATAAATCAATTCCCAGCCGCAAATGCATGCGTTTATAAATTGATTTGTGCACTGATAGGATATTATTGATTTCATGACTTTAAAACCTGCAAAGCACATATGCGCAAAGGTCAACCTTCGTCCCCAAGAGCAAAGGTTCAAATCCTCTTCAATGCACAAAATTAGTTCTCCTGAAAACAAAAATTTGTTAAATTCATTAGCCAAATCCTGGAATATATTTCGAAAATATTAAATAGTACATCCATAAATGTAATACATTTGCAATTATTATATGCACCTTAGAACCAGAAAAGGTTCTAATTTTTTCTCTCTCTTTGTGAAAAAATTCATCTAAAAATACAAGAATAAATGCACAAATGGTAAAAATTAGAATAAATTTACAAAAAGAGTAACGAAATTCCACATGTCCGGTTGACGGACAGGAGGAAGATTTTTATAATAATGTATTATGAATAAGTTAAGAGATTGTGCAATTGTGTTAGGATTGGCAGGGGCCATCTTGATGGTAACTGCCGATACGAAAGAGGTAGAAGCAACCAGTAAAATCTCTTACAAAAGCGAAACAGTTACCTGCAGCGTCTTTCAGTCGCCGGGGGACCAGTGGTTAGAGGAAGCAGATACAGAGCTTACAAGAATCCGTAAGGAACAGGAAATAGAAGAACAAGAGCGGCAAAAAGCCGCAGCAGAACAAGCAGAAAGGGAACGAAGGGAGGCAGAAGAGAGAGCTGCAGAAGAAGAAAAAAGAATAGCCGAGGAAGCGGCGGAAAAAGAAGCACAAAGCCAGGCAGAGACAGCAGGCAATGAGGCACAGGCTGCTCTGGCGAAGGCGAAAAACGAAGAGATACAAAATGCAGTCTCAGAATCACAGCCAATAGCCAATAGCAATTGGATCTATGAGGTATCCGAGGCAGATTATACAGCTCTTCTTAAAATTGTGGAGGCGGAAACCTCTGGGGAGGACGTGACCGGAAAAATGCTTGTAGCTAATGTGGTCCTAAATCGGGTAAAGAGTGGTGCCTTCCCCAACACGATAGAAGGCGTTGTATATCAGACTAAGGGTGGAAAAGCCCAGTTTTCTCCGGTAGCTACCGGCAAGATTAACCGGGTGCATGTGTCGGAGACTACAGTGGAGGCTGTGGAACGAGCGCTGTGCGGTGAGGACCCCTCACAGGGAGCGCTGTATTTTGTGGCACCGGCCTATGCCAATCCAGAAAACCTTCAGTGGTTCCGCAACAGTTTGACCATGCTGTTTGCTTATCATGGACATGAATTTTATATTTAAATTGCTGTTATATTTCCATCAGTATGGGCTTTGACGGCTTTTTAAATTTTCCAGTTGCCAAGAGGCATAGAATCATGTATAATTACAAAAGATAAAGAAGTAAATCCTGAGGTGTTCGTTATGCCGCTATTTTGAACCTACATTTACGTTCATGGGATTCCAATATCTCAGTCCGGATGTCAGGCCTCCGATTGCAGTGGAAGGCAGAAGGGCTGTTGAGGTTACCCACCTAGCTCTGCTAGGCGTCAAAATTGCGGAGACGGCATTTTGGGTTTACATTAGAGAAAAGCAGCCGGAGAACGGCTGCTTTTTTGAGCTATAGAAGGCGAAAGCTCTAATAAAGAGACAGATTGTGCATATTTTACAATGCAGGGAAAAATTAGGGGAATGAATGATACACTTTTAGAATAAATTGAAAGATAAGAATGGATTTTAAGGACAGGTTACAATGGGAAGACAAACAGATCCGATGCTGAAAACAAAATTATATCTTCTGGCTATTGGAATCTTGGTTTTGGCCATTCTTCTGGTACGGGGGAAATCGGAGATAGAAAGTCCAAAAGATACAGAAAATCTACCCATAAAGGAGCAGCCAAAAGAACCAGAGCCGGAATCAGACGCAGAGGCAGAGCCTGAGATGAAAGTACCGATTTACAACGGGAATATCCGTGTGCTTATTAAAACGGATGGCTTTGCAGGAGAGATCCATGAGAGCGTAAAGCTTGTCTCAGATCAGGAGCTTTTTATACATGGAAAAATCCTTGACGAGAACGGAGAACAGGAAACAGAATATGGAAGTGGTGTGGAGCTTTCCTTTTCATGGGAGGAAGGAAGCCTGATTCTCAACGGGGAGCTTCTGGCAGAGGTTCCAACCTGTTTTTTGATAGGCACTCAGGAAGAACCAGCAATGCCCATTACATTGCAGAGTGTGAACAGAGGATACGGTACGCCTTCTTATGAAGGAATCATAGAGGTCTGGCCGGTAGAAGGCGGTTTTGCAATTGTGAATGAAGTGCCGCTGGAGACTTATCTCAATTATGTAGTACCAAGCGAAATGCCATCTCGCTATGAGCAGGAGGCTTTGAAGGCTCAGGCAGTCTGTGCCAGAACCTATGCATACCGCCATCTTCAGACTTATGGCTATCCGCAATATGAGGCCCATGTAGATGACAGTGTACGCTATCAGGTTTACAATAATACCAACCAGACGGAAAGCACCAATCAGGCTGTGGCGGAGACAGGCGATCTGATTCTCACCAGTCAGGGACAGCCCATCACTGCTTATTATTTTTCTACTTCCTGCGGCTATACAGGAAATGAAGAGGTATGGTGGGAGGGCTCGGCAGAGATGACCCCTTATCTGAGAGGAAAAACCATCAATGAGGCGGGAGAGAGTCTTCCAATGTCGGATGAGGAAACATTTACAGCTTTTATTCTTAATTGGGATGATACCTGCTATGACCGAGAGGTAAGCTGGTATCGCTGGGAGACAGAACTGGATATAGAAACCCTGTCTGAGAATCTGAATAATACTCTTAAGAACCGTTATGAAGCAAATCCAGAGGCAATTCGAACGAAACGTGGCAGAAATTATGTAAGCAAATCCATAGACACCATCGGAACTATTGAAGAAATTGAGATTCTGGAGCGAAACGAAGGAGGAGCTATTCAGCGCATGTGCATCCATGGAAGCCGCCGAACCATAGAAATAGCCACAGAATACAATGTGCGGGCTCTTTTAAATGTTCAGGGAGGCGTGATTGTTCGGCAGGATGGAACTACTGTAGAGGGCGGAAGCCTTCTGCCAAGTGCTTATTTTATTGTCACGCCTGTGTATGATGATAAGGGAGAGCTTTCCGGTTTTCGCTTTCAGGGAGGCGGCTATGGACATGGAGTAGGGATGAGCCAGAATGGCGCTAACGGCATGGCGAAGGAAGGAAAGGGCTATGAGGAGATTCTTCATTTCTTTTATACAGATGTGGAATTGACGGCAATTCTTGATTTATGATAAGATGTTCACGCAAGCAGTAAGCAGTGATATGGATATTATACTGGATTACAGAATTAGACAGTGCCGCAGAAGCATTCGGATAGGCAATACAGATATAGAGGGAAAGCTATGAGTTTCATAAAGAAAATTATTAAACTGGTGCGTGGCTTTTTAAATGCCATGCAGGAGGATCACGTAGGCGCTTATGCAGCTCAGAGCGCCTACTTTATCATGCTTTCCTTTATCCCGTTTATTATTCTTTTGCTGACTGCAATTCGATATACGACACTGACGCAGGTGGATATCTACAGGGCGGCGCAGGTGATTTTCCCGGACAGCATGGATGGCTTTGTGATCGATATCATCAATGAGGTGTACAGTAAGACTGCAGTAACCGTTTCCCTGTCCGCCATTACGGCGGCCTGGTCGGCAGGAAAGGGATTTCTGGCCCTGATGCGGGGGATGAATTCCGTCTATGATGTGGTGGAGCAGAGAAATTATATTATTTTGCGGTTACGCTCCGCCATTTATACCATTGTGTTTGTGGTTTGCATTATTTTGTCGTTGGTGGTATTGGTGTTTGGCAACTCTATCCATCAGGCGGCCGTTGTTTATCTGCCTTTTCTGGCGGTGATAACAGGCATGATTCTTCGGATGAAAGATGTGGTGGCCATTGCTTTTTTGACATTGGTGTTTATGCTGATCTATAAATTTGTTCCCAATCGGAAAGCGAGATTGTACAGTCAGGCGCCGGGAGCACTGCTTTCCTCCGTCTGCTGGTACCTTTTTTCCATCGGATTTTCTTTGTATGTGAATTATACGCCCGGACTGAGCAATATGTACGGAAGCCTGACTACCATAATTGTCGTGATGCTGTGGCTGTATTTCTGCATGTATATTATTTTGATTGGGGCGGAGATTAATTCCTACTTTGAAGAACAGTTCCGTATGGTTACACGATATCGGAAACTACTGAGCGGAGAGAAAAAACTTGACAATTCGGGGAAACCTGTTATAAAATAAATCCCGATAGAAAAAATAAATAACTGTTAATGACATTGGTATTAAACAGTTACGGTTAAAATGCAGTGAGGGTGTCAAGTAGATGGTTCTTCTTCTTCCAGAGAGGGAGTGTCACCGGCTGAAAGCAGTCCCAAGTTCAGGGAGCCATTGAATTTCCCACCGGAGCAGTGCCGCTGAAAACAAGAAGTAAGCGGTGACGTGTTGTGCACGTTACGCATAGAATGAGAGCCTGTCAGTGACAGGAATCAGGGTGGTACCGCGGATATGAGCTTCGTCCCTATGTTGGGATGGAGCTTTTGTTTTTTAGTGTATCAGAAGCATCCCCTATGGGTATAGCTGTAGATCTATGCACAAAAAGCGTGTGCAAATTAAAGAAAGGAAGATCGAGATGAAAGAGAAATTGCAGAAAATCCGTGAGCATGCCATGGCGCAGATTCAGTCGGCGGAAAATCTAAATACACTGAATGATGTGCGTGTGGCGATTCTCGGGAAAAAAGGAGAATTAACCAGTGTACTTAAGGGAATGAAAGAAGTAGCTCCCGAGGACCGGCCCAAAGTAGGACAGCTTGTGAATGAAACCCGTGAGGAGATTGAACGGGTTCTGGAGGAAGCCAAGAAGAAAATGGAGGCTTTTGTCCGAGAGGAAAAGTTAAAAGCCGAAGTCATTGACGTAACCCTCCCGGCTAAAAAGAACCAGGTAGGCCATCGTCATCCCAATACGATTGCTTTGGAAGAGGTAGAGCGAATCTTTATCGGTATGGGATATGAAGTGGTAGAAGGCCCGGAGATTGAATACGATCTTTATAATTTCGAAAAGCTGAATATTCCCGATGGCCATCCGGCCAAGGATGAGCAGGATACATTCTATATCAACAAAGAGATCCTGCTGCGTACCCAGACCTCTCCCTGTCAGGCCCGTGTGATGGAGCAGGGCAAGCTTCCCATCCGTATGATAGCGCCGGGCAGGGTATTCCGTTCTGACGAGGTGGACGCAACCCATTCTCCCTCTTTCCATCAGGTTGAGGGCTTAGTGGTAGATAAAAATATTACTTTTGCAGATTTAAAGGGAACCTTGGAGGAATTTGCAAAGGAGCTGTTCGGGCCGGAGACAAAAACCAAGTTCCGTCCCCATCATTTCCCGTTCACAGAGCCGAGTGCGGAGGTAGACGTAAGCTGCTTCAAATGCGGCGGCAAGGGCTGCCGGTTCTGCAAGGGAAGCGGCTGGATTGAGATCTTAGGCTGCGGCATGGTACATCCCCACGTGCTGGAAATGTGCGGCATTGATCCGGAGAAGTACACAGGCTTTGCTTTCGGCGTAGGACTGGAGCGTATTGCGCTGCTGAAATATGAGATTGACGATATGCGGCTGCTGTATGAGAATGACATTCGGTTTTTAGGACAATTTTAAATAGGAGGAAGACATGGATACTTCATTATCATGGATTAAAGCATACGTGCCGGATCTTGACGTAACGGCACAGGAATATACAGATGCAATGACCTTGTCCGGAACAAAGGTAGAGGGCTGCAGGGCTTTGGATGCGGATCTGGAAAATATCATCATCGGCCAGATTGTTAAGATTGAGCGCCACCCGGATGCAGACAAACTGGTGGTATGCCAGGTAGACGTAGGAGGAGAAGCCCCGGTTCAGATTGTAACAAGCGCTCCAAATGTAAAGGAAGGACAGAAGGTTCCGGTAGTTTTGGACGGAGGCCGTGTGGCGGGCGGTCATGATGGCAAGCTGACACCGGGCGGAATCAAAATCAAAAAGGGCAAGCTGCGGGGCGTGGAATCGAACGGCATGATGTGCTCCATTGAGGAGCTGGGTCAGACCAGAGAGATGTTTCCGGAGGCGCCGGAGCTTGGCATCTACATTTTTCCGGAGGATGTTCAGGTAGGAGAGAGCGCCATTAAAGCATTGGGCCTTGACGATGTGATTTTCGAGTATGAGATCACTTCTAACCGTGTAGACTGCTACAGCGTGATTGGAATTGCAAGAGAAGCGGCGGCAACTTTCCGCAAGAAATTCATTTTGCCGGAGGTAAAGGTAAAGGGAAGCGGCGGGGACGTGAATGATTATATCCGGGTGGACGTAAAGGATGCGGATCTCTGCCCCCGTTACTGCGCAAGAGTAGTTAAGAACATTAAGCTTGGCCCCTCGCCCAAATGGATGCAGCGCCGTCTGGCAGTGAACGGAATCCGTCCTATTAACAATATTGTAGACATCACCAACTACGTGATGGAGGAGTACGGCCAGCCCATGCATGCCTACGATCTGGATACCATTGCAGGGAATCAGATTCTGGTGCGGAGGGCGGAAAAGAATGAAAAGTTCGTCACGCTGGATGGTCAGGAGCGCACCATGGATGATTCCGTACTGATGATTTGTGATGGAGAGAAAGCCATTGGCATCGCCGGAATCATGGGAGGAGAAAATTCCATGATCACGGACAATGTAAAAACTATGCTTTTCGAGGCGGCCTGCTTTGACGGCGTCAATATCCGGCTTTCCGCAAAGAAAGTGGGACTTCGGACAGAGGCTTCCGGAAAGTTTGAAAAGGGACTGGACCCCAACAATGCTCAGGCTGCCATTGACCGGGCATGCCAGCTCATTGAAGAGCTTGGCGCCGGCGAAGTGGTAGACGGCATGGTAGATGTGTATACCGGAATTAAGGAGCCTGTACGGGTGCCCTTTGATGCGGATAAGATCAACGCTCTTCTGGGAACGGATATTACCAGGGAGCAGATGCTTTCTTATCTTCAAATGGTAGAGCTTGCGTATGATGAGAGCACGGGAGAGATTCTGGTTCCCACGTTCCGTCAGGATGTGCTGCGTCTGGCGGATTTGGCAGAAGAAGTGGCCCGGTTCTACGGCTATGACAATATTCCGACCACGCTGCCCACCGGTGAGGCAACTACAGGAAAGCTGCCCTTTAAGCTTCGTGTGGAGGAAGTGGCAAGGGATATCGCTGAGTTCTGCGGTTTTTCTCAGGGAATGACTTATTCCTTTGAAAGCCCTAAGGTATTTGACAAGCTGCTTCTTGACAAAGAGGACACGCTTCGGAAAGCCATTACCATTTCGAATCCATTAGGCGAGGATTTCAGCATTATGCGTACTACTTCCCTCAATGGCATGCTGACCTCTTTAGCCACCAACTACAACCGGAGAAATAAAAATGTCCGTCTCTATGAGCTGGGAAATATTTATCTTGCAGAGGAACAGCCCCTCACAGAGCTTCCGGACGAGCGGATGCAGTTTACCCTTGGAATGTATGGAGAGGGAGACTTTTTCACTATGAAAGGCGTGGTGGAAGAGTTTTTTGACAAGATTGGTCTTCAGAAAAAGGAGGTTTATGATCCAAATGCAGGCAAGAACTTCCTCCATCCGGGCCGTCAGGCAAAGATTGTATATTGCGGCAAAACAGTAGGCTACCTGGGAGAGGTTCACCCGACCGTGGCGGAGACCTATGGAATCGGAGAGCGTGCTTATGTGGCAGTTCTGGATATGCCCGCCATCCTGCCATTTGCAACCTTTGACCGGAAATATGAGGGCATTGCCAAGTATCCGGCTGTCAACCGTGACATTTCCATGGTAATTCCCAAGGAGATTCTGGCCGGACAGATCGAAGAGGTTATTGAACATAAGGGAGGAAGCTATCTGGAGAGCTACCAGCTCTTTGACGTGTACGAGGGCGCTCAGATTAAGAAAGGCTATAAGTCCATGGCGTATTCCATTGTGTTCCGTGCAAAGGATAAGACTTTGGAGGAAGCGGATGTGGCTTCTGCCATGAAGCGGATTCTGAAAGGTCTGGAGGCATTGGATGCGGAGTTAAGACAGTAAAGACTTTCTGCGCCGCATAATGTGAAGCGAAAATAAACATTGAAAAATGAAGGGTCCGTCAGCCTCAGCAATGGGGCTTTCGGACGCTTTTTACTGTTCGAAAGCTTCCAGCTCTTTTTGCAATTGTTTCAGAAAAGCGTTGGAAGCTCTCGAAAATACCTGGTGTTTTTTCCACACAATACAAAGCCCGGCTTCCAAAGCGGGGGAAAGGGGACGAAAACAAAGCGTACTGTCTCCGGTGGTGTTAATCAGCCTGTCTAACGCAATCACATAACCGAAGCCCTTTTTTACAAACAGCGAGGCATTATAGATCAAATCGTAGGTGGCTGCGATATTCAGCTTTGACAGATCGGTCTTTAACCAGGAGAACATTTCGCTGTTGATGGATGTCTGATGGGAGAGAATCAACGGTTTATCCCACAAATCTTCCGCTGTGATTTTTTCCTTTTCTGCCAGAGGACTGTCCTTTCGCATCAAAACGCCCCATGTGTCTTTAAAAGGAAGTCTCATATAATCGTATTTGTTTATATCTACGGGACCGACCAAAAGTCCGAAGTCGATCAATCCCTTATCCAGCCGTTCCAGGACACGTTCGGCATCGCCGCTGTACAGATGATAATGGATGAGCGGATATTTCTGCTGCAAATCCCATGCGGCCTGCGCAAGAAAAGAAATGGCCTCTGTTTCTCCGCAGCCGATATGAATATCTCCACTTATGTTTTCACTGGAGGAAGCCATTTCCGCCTTTGTTTTTTCCATAAGGTCAACCAACTCCTCCGCACGTTTGCGCAGCAGGATGCCGTCCTCTGTTAGTGTGACTTTTTTACTGCCCCTGATAAAGAGCTGCTTTCCCAATTCTTCTTCCAAATCTTTTAATTGCCTGGAAAGGGGCGGCTGTGTCATGTGAAGCCGTTCCGCTGCCTTTGTAATGCTTTCCTCTCTTGCAACGGCAAGGAAATACTGCAATACCCGAATATCCAAATGTGAATCCTCCTATTTTTAAGTTGCTACGCAACAGTACGAAAGGGTAAAGTCACTTCAGTGCACACCTATGAGAGAAACTTTCATTCGAAAGTGCACTCATGAAAGTTCCTCTCGTGCGCTTTCGCAACTTTACCGTCCAGCAGAAAATATTTCTGTTAAACACTTTACATTTTTTAGCTGGACTATTTTCAATATGGGTTAGATTAAAAGCTTATGAAAGCTCTTTGGCATCTGTTTTTCTTTTACTTCTTTTTCTGAATCGTATGTAGCTGTCAAATTTCAGGCGAAGCTTCATTCAGTGAAATTCCAAAAAGTTTTTGTTTTTTTAAGATTGTGATTGATTAGGGTGAATATGATAGGGGTGATTATAGCAGGAAGTTTCATACCTTTCAAGTATGCAATTCTATTCTCTATATGCATTTGATATTAAAAGATGCCAATATTATAATAAATCCGAAAGGAGGAAGTTCTTCGAAAAAGGCTTGAAATAAAATAATTGATACTCAGGAGGATTTGATTATGGATAAATTATTACCGCAGATTGCATTAGGAGCCTGGTCATGGGGCGCTGGTGCGGCCGGGGGAGATCAGGTGTTTGGAAACCATCTCTCTAAGGCCGATCTGAAACCGGTATTTGAGAAAGCTATGGAGTGCGGATTATATTTGTGGGACACTGCCGCCGTTTATGGAGAGGGCAGCTCTGAGCGTATCCTCGGAGATTTTGTGAAAGAAGTACCACGCAAAGAGGTTATTCTATCCACAAAATTCACCCCGCAGATTGCCGGATCGTCATCGGATGCCATGCAGAAAATGCTTGACGGCAGCAAAGAACGTCTGCATACGGATAGAATTGACATTTACTGGATTCACAATCCCTTAGATGTTGAAAAATGGACACCGGATTTAATTCCGCTTGCAAAAAACGGACAGATAAAGACAATCGGTGTTTCCAATCATAACCTTGCTGAAATCAAGCGTGTAAATGAGATTCTTGCGGCAGAAGACTTGAAAATCTCTGCGGTACAAAATCATTTCAGCCTGCTGCACCGTTCTTCGGAACGAGCCGGTATTCTTGATTACTGTAAGGAACATAACATTACCTTTTTTTCTTATATGGTACTGGAACAGGGAGCGCTTACCGGGCGATATAATGAGGCAAACCCATTTCCCAAAGGAAGCGGCCGTGGCGATTCCTATAATCCCTATCTGGAAAAACTGGGTGATGAAACCGGTGTTCATACGCTCCGGGAATGGGAAAAGGAGATGTAAGCCTTGACAGTAAAAGAAGTAATCGATGGTTTTCGGGAGGACGCCAGGGAAGATGCCCGGCGCAGCACCTATGCAGACGAGCTTTTTCAGGAGGCTGTCCGCATAGGCATGGAGCTGAATATGCAGTACCACACTCCGGAGGAAATTCGGGAGATTATGGGAAAGCTGACCGGGAAAAAAATCGATGATTCCTTTCGGTTGTTTCCGCCCTTTTATACGGATTTTGGAAAGAATATCACAATCGGAAAGGATGTCTTTATCAATTCCGGCTGCCATTTTCAGGACCAGGGAGGAATAAAGGTTGGGGATGGCACGCTCATTGGACACAATGTAGTGTTGCAACAATCAACCACGATCTTGATCCAAAGGAAAACAGAAAAAACCACTATGTGCCCATAACAATAGGCACCCATGTATGGATTGGCTCGAATGCAACGATACTGCCCAGAGTAACCCTTGGAGATTGGGCGGTTGTTGCGGCAGGCGCCGTAGTAACCCAGGATGTTCCGCCTGGGGCGGTGGTAGGTGGCGTACCTGCGAAAATATTGAAAGTGATCCCGGAAAAATCACTGCAGGAGCGTACCGCTATGTCCAAAGAGCATGGACAGACTTAAGGAAACGCCGAAGCAGTATCTCTTTATGTACAAATACACAAACAGCTCAGAGAAAGGAAAATGCAACATGAATCGACTGTTTCATCTTATGCTGGCAGGTCTGCTTATTACTGCGCTGTCAGCCTGTGGGACCCGAATCGGGACGGAGCAATCCGATCAGTCAGAAAATGCCGAAGCAATAGAGCCGGCAGCAGGCTCCCAAAGGGAAGAGCCAGCAGAACCGGATGGGGAAACAAAAAGGGCAAAGGAGCAGGAGGAACAAGCCATGAAAGAGGATAGTTCATTTAACTTTGAAACTAAAACCGTTATGCTGAACAGCGGATATGAAATGCCCATTTACGGCATAGGTACCTACAGCCTGACTGGTGAGGTTTGTGTGGATTCCGTTACGGCAGCATTAGAAAGGGGCGTACGCCTGATAGATACCGCCTATATGTATCACAATGAAGAAAGTGTGGGGCAGGCTGTCAGAAATTCCGGCATACCGAGGGAGGAAATCTTTGTTATTACCAAGCTGTATCCGAATCAGTTTTCTCAACCCGAAGCGGCGATTGAGGAGGCTCTTCAAAAGCTGGACATTGCGTATATTGATATGATGTTGCTCCATCATCCCGGGACGGGTGACGTGGAGGCTTATCTTGCCATGGAGCAGGCGGTGGCGGATGGGAAAGTCCGTTCCATTGGCTTGTCAAACTGGTACGTAGAGGAACTGGAAGAATTTTTACCTCAGGTAAATATCAAGCCCGCTCTGGTTCAGAATGAGATCCATCCATATTATCAGGAAAATGATGTGATTCCCTATATTCAAAGCCACGGGATTGTGGTACAGGGCTGGTATCCGCTGGGAGGAAGAGGGTATACGGCCGAGCTCCTTAACGATGAGGTGATTTCCGAAATTGCGGCAGTTCACGGAAAATCCTCTGCCCAGGTCATTCTCCGGTGGAATCTGCAAAAAGGCGTGGTAGTGATTCCCGGCTCCAGCAATCCCGATCATATCCAGGAAAATACAGAGCTGTTTGACTTTGTGCTGACCGAGGAAGAAATGGGTCGAATCAATGCCCTTGACCGTGGGGAGAAGCATGACTGGTATTGAGAGACATTTTGCCATTGGATAAACAATTAGAGTTGTCTGAATCCAATTTGACAGAAGAATAGGAAGTATAAGTTGGAACAAAAACATTGGTTGGATATGGGCAGATTCCTTAAAAATTGATGGAAACGCGCACTGCCAGGCGCACTATAAAAAGACAGCATCTTAAATGAATGATGCTGTCTTTTGTTTTTGAAAGGAACAAATCATTCATTTTCTAAGCCATTAAATATGAAAAAATGTCAATTTATCATAATGGTTTTGGACATTGTTCACAGAAAGAAAGGTGAATATAATGAAATACAGGAGGAAGATAAAAATGTCTGAAATAAGCGAGAAAATACGGAAGAATTTTGGAAGTACGGATGCCAAAAGAGATGAAGGATTAGAAACGCCGGAAACAGTTGTAAGATTTGATGATATTATTTATGGCACAGATCCGGTATGGCAGAGCCTGGATGTGTATAGACCGGTAAACGCCGGAGATGAAAAGCTTCCTGTGGTTGTCAGCGTGCATGGAGGCGGATGGGTTTATAGAGATAAGAGCAGATACCAGTATTATTGCATGAGCCTTGCAGAGAGAGGATTTGCCGTTGTAAATTTTTCCTATCGGCTGGCGCCGGAACATAAATTTCCTGCCCCGCTGGAAGATACCTGTATGGTTTTTTCCTGGATACAGATCCATGCAGAGAAGTATGGATTTGATATGGCTCATATCTTTGCGGTAGGAGATTCTGCAGGAGGACATACGCTGGCTCTGTTTTGCGTGATGTGTACGAACCCGGATTATTGTTCATGTTACATATTTTCTCCGCCAAAGGATTTCGTGCCTGCTGCAGTGGCTTTGAATTGTGCGGTGCATCAGATTACGGTGTCTGATAAGCCAAAGGATAAATTTTCGACAGATCTGATGACGGATTATCTGGAACACAAGGGAAACAGCGAGGAACTTTCTCTGGTGAACGTATCCGAATGGATTACGAAAGAGTTTCCGCCAACGTTTCTGATGACGGCAGAAGATGATTTTTTGAAATATCAGATACCAGATATTGTATCGGTTATGATTCAAAAAAATGTGCCGTTTGCTGTTCGATATTATAAAGCGGAAGACGAGAAATTAGGACATGTATTTCACTTAGATATCAAGAATGCACATGCACGGCAGTGTAACGATGAGGAATGTGCTTTCTTTAAAGAATATATAAAATCTAATTTTTAAAACGGAGGATCAGAAAAATGGGGAAGCTGGATGCAAAAACACGAAACTTACCGGATGTGAATGTAAGTGATGAGGAAATCGTTGCCATAGCAGATGGGGAACTGATCGATGTCACTACAGTATCAGATGAAACTTTCTCGCAGAAAATGCTGGGCGAGAGTGTGGCTTTCAAATATAATGGAGATAAGGTGGTTCTGTGTGCGCCTGCAAACGGCACATTGAGCGCAGTGTTTCCGACAGGACACGCTTATGGCGTCACTACAAACAACGGTATAGAAATCCTGGTACATTGCGGCGTGAATACGGTCGAGGCAAAAGGTGACGGATTTCGGCTTTTCGGCAGAGAACAAGGAGATGAGGTTAAAGCGGGAGATCCGATCGTAGAAGCAGATTTAAAAAAGCTTTCCCAAACTTATGATATGAGTACGATGCTCATTATCACGGATGCGAATGGCTGGGATATCACACCGAAGGCTCCCTGCCATGTAAAAAGAGGCGAGTCCGTGTTCCGGGTGGAGGCTGTAAAAAATGAAAGTGAAAATACAGAACCTGAGGATGTGAAAAAACTTGAAAAAGGAAAAGAAGTATCAAAGTATACAGAGCTTTGCAACCAGATTTTGAGACAGGTTGGAAAAAGGGAAAACATTACCGGAGCACTGCACTGCATGACGAGACTCAGATTGACATTAAAGGATAATGCAAAAGCAGATTTAGCTGCCATTAAAAAAATAAAAGGAGTATTGGGTGTGCGGTTTTCGGGCGGTCAGCTGCAAATCATTATCGGTCCGACAGTGGGAGAGGTGTATACAGAATTTTGCAGCATTGCAAACCTGAATGCAGAGGCTGCTGTGGACGAAGATTTAGATTCAGCAGTCGGCGAAAACTCTGTTAAAGGAAAACTTGATATGAAGAAATTACCGGGCGCTGTTTTAAGCTATATTTCCGGTTCGGTGGCACCGGTTCTTCCGATCATGCTCGGTACCGGATTCTTTAATATTAATTTCTAAAAATTGTATCATTAAGTATAATAATTACTTTTTTGATAACTGTATGGGTACAATTAAAATAACTAATATTGTAGTTATAGAATATATAAAAAATGTAATTATTGTTGTGCCTATATTTGCTTTAACAAAATATAAAATTACAGAAACAATAATATCAA
The DNA here is from genome assembly GCF_036941035.1 of Candidatus Merdisoma sp. JLR.KK006. NCBI lineage: Bacteria > Bacillati > Bacillota > Clostridia > Lachnospirales > Lachnospiraceae > Candidatus Merdisoma > Candidatus Merdisoma sp. JLR.KK006. The sequence continues at coordinate 27,965 of NZ_JAYMNS010000033.1, forward strand.
TAACCACAAACAAGGCACACAAATTTCCTGCAACATTATTTGCATATTCCCACTTTTCTTTATTTTCTATTATCTTTTTATTATGGTATCCTACTCTAAAATCAGGAAATTGAGAGTGTCTTTTCTTCAATACAAAGGCTAAAGTTCCTAAAATAAATGCAAAAATTATATACAGTAATAATATAAATTCCATGTATCACTTTTCTCTTTCACAAATTTTGATTTATATATTTGATTATAAAATTTTCATCTGCCATTTACAAGGTATATTTATAAGTTCTTTCCCAATGGGTACACAATTTCGAAAAGGGAGTTATTTTTTTGCAATAAATATAGACTATTGAATAGGTTTTGCTTGATTGCACCACGGTATATCGGTTTAAGATTGCCTGTGTTTATTGTTTTTCCGGATAAGTAGTTTTTTCTCAGACCATATTCTTGATTTTGCATGAATTATAATCAAGAGAATACTTTTTGAGTATGAAAACATATTCTTTATATGTATTTGATATTTATGAGTTTGGGATTTATACTGACATTGATGTGAGGAACATATTTTTGAAATATGTAATAAATATTCACGGAATATTATTCCTTAACATTATGTACTAAATAATCTGGTATGGAGGAGATATGAAAGTTTTGGCAATTAACAGCAGTGCAAGGAAGGACGGAAATACAGCACTTCTTATAAGCACTGTATTGGAGGAACTGAATAAGGATGGAATAGAAACTGAAATGATACAGCTTGCCGGTAAGGTGATAGAACCATGCAAGGCTTGCTGGGCTTGCGGGGGCAGAAAAAATTGTGTTCATAAAAAGGATCTGTTTCAGGAGATTTACGAAAAAATGGTACAGGCGGATGGGATCATCCTTGGTTCACCGGTATATACGGCAAATATTTCCGCCAATATGCAGGCATTTCTGGAAAGAGCATCGGTAGTGGCGGACATGAACCGAAGCGAGAATCTTCTCCGGCATAAAGTGGGTGCAGCAGTTACGGCCGCACGTCGTGGCGGGGCGCTGAACACACTGGATGCCATGAATCACTTTTTCATGTTGCAGGATATGTTTATCGTCGGATCTTCTTACTGGCCTATGGCCTATGGCCGGATGCCGGGAGAGGTTCAGGGCGACCAAGAGGGGCTTGAGACTATGAGAAGCTTGGGGAGGAATATGGCATATTTGCTTAAGGCCTTAAATACTGCCAAGGAACATAAGGATACCCATTAGGCTCTCAGAGAAAGGCGGAAAATAAGATGAAAAAAGAAATTTTCCTGCTGCCATTCCTCCTGCTGTTCCTTATGATGGCCGGATGCCAGAATAAGGAAGACGCCGGAAACGCAGCAAAAAGTACTTTGCCCCGGAGGAATGGACAGACAGAACAAGCCACGGATTATGAGCAGGAGAACTCCAAAACAGAAAATCAGGAATTGCAGGCAATGGCCTCGGAGCCGGAACAGGAGACGGATATGGAAACAAAAACGCTGGTGGTGTATTTTTCTGCAACGGGAAATACAAAGCAGGTTGCAAATGTAATAGCAGAAACCACAGGAGGAGATTTATTTGAATTGGAGCCGGTAGAGCCATACTCAAGTGCGGACTTGGACTGGGCAAATGATGACAGTCGTGTAGCCAGGGAACGTGAGAATCCGGATCAGAGAGAAGTAAAATTAGTTTCAGTGACGGTAGATAATTGGAATGAGGTATCTGTAGTATATTTGGGTTACCCCATATGGTGGGGTATTTCGGCATGGCCGGTAGATAGTTTTGTAAAGGCAAATGATTTTGCTGGGAAAGTTGTGATTCCATTCTGTACATCTTCCTCTTCCGATTTGGGAGAAAGTGGAGAACTGTTGGCAGAGATGGCTGGGACGGGAGAATGGCAGGAAGGGATGCGGTTTAGTTCTGGTGTTTCAGATGAAGATGTTAAGGCATGGGTAGAAAGCTTAGGATTGTAAAATATGCAGTGAAAAGTTCAGCATGAAAGAGAATAAGGAAGTGGAAAGAGACGATTAAAAAGTGGGGATGATGTTCCCATCACCCCCTAAGACGTCCATCCGGTTTGAGCATTCTTTTGAGAGGCTTGGATGGTTCTGTCAAAAATAGCATATGTATAGCATTCAAATTTATGTATGTAAATTAAGATGTTCGGACCAGTCAGCAGGAAAATTCATGCAGTTAAAATCAAAGGAACCATTATATTTTTTTAAAAGATTTCGAAGATCAGTATAGAAATTTTCCCAGATTTTATCTGTCGGTCTAAGATACTTCATAGCTAAAAGAATCTGGTATAAGCCATTGTGCAAAGGTGCAGGAGTTGTTCGATCAACCATAAGCAGTTCCGGAAAGGTGTTAATGGTGCGGTTGTAAATCCGACTATTGTGAGCACACATATTTCGCAGTACGGAAACAGATTGAATCCATGAAGACAACATTCTCAAAGAAGGCTTGACTAGCTTTCCACGAGGAGAAATGTAACGGTAATAACCAGCTAAAATGGTATAAGCACTGTTCTTTCCGGTTTTTAGATTTTTAATAGTTTTAGAAAGTGTACCAAAAGACATAACTTCAACAGCAGCCCATAAAGGGATCTCGCCATCATGATTCTGAAAATTGTGGCGTATGAACACATCGTTTGAACGTGCGATTTGGGAAGACAAAGAAGAGAGATTTTGCCAAAAGAGTTTTTTGTCACAAAAAACAGATGGATCTGTCAGAATCAATGCGTCATGATATGTTAGCAAGGCATCCGACAGTCTGGCACGTAAGGCAACTTCAATACAGGTTACCATTCCAAACAACAATCTGGATAATTCCATATCAAAATGATACAGCTTCAATATATTAGAAAAATCTGTACCAACAAGATAGCGTTTGGATGCATTATCATAGAGAGGGAAACTGTAACCTCTCAGTCGATAGTAACCAATTGTAGTTAATGCAGCAGCAGCTTCATCAACAGAAGAAACAGTCATGCCGGCATCTATATAGGTTTGTAATTGTTGAGAAATAGTTAAGATTTGCTTTGGATAAGAATTCATTATAGAGACCTCGCTGGAAATAGAAAGTCCCACCGGGTTGCGCATAGTATAACCAGAGGCGTGGTGGGTTCTGTTATGTTCAGTATAGGAGATGCACTGCTGAAAGTCAAGCCTTTTTTGTATAATTTGATTTGTCAGCAGGTGCCCCTAAGCCTTGATAGTATCCTGAAAGTAAAGTATAATAGGAACTATCGTTTGAAAGGAAAGCAGGCACAGCATGTACAGAATAGGAATATGCGATGATGATAAAATACTGTGTTCCTTGCTTGAGGAACAGCTTCAAGCCCTGTCGGCGGATATCCTGGTGAAATTCGACATCGAAGTGTGGTACAGCGGAGAGAGCCTGGAAGAGGATTTGAGAAAAGGAGCCAGGTTGGATCTCCTTTTTCTTGATATTGAGCTGCTTGAGAAAAACGGCATAGAGACAGGTGCTTTTATCCGTGACGAGATGGGGGATACGGAGACCCATATTGTCTATATTTCCGCAAAGCAGGGATATGCCATGGAGCTGTTCAAAATGCAGCCCCTTGATTTTCTGGTAAAGCCCATTTCCCCAAAAAAGCTTAGGGAAGTGCTTGAAAGAAGCATGAAGCGGAAAAAGTATGCCAAAAGCTGCTTTGCGTACCAAAAAGGCGGACAGCTATTTCGTATTCCGGTAAAGGATATTGTATATTTTATGAGTATGGATAAAAAGATACTGATCATAAAAAAAGACGGGCAGGAAGAATTTTATGGGAAATTAAAAACTATCATGGATCAGCTTCCCGGGGATTTTTTGATGATTCATCAGTCCTATGTGATCCACCAGCCCTTTGTGATGGAGTATTCTTACGAAAGCATAAAAATGATGAACGGCGACGTCCTAAGCGTCAGCAAACCATACCGGAAAGAGGTAAGGGCAAAAATCAAACAATATTTAAAAGAGAAAATGTGCCATGTATGGTAAGACAGCATACGGGCTGGCCGTAATATTAATCGTTCATATTTTGCACACGGCTTTGTTAAAAAAAGTGTTGGATGCCTTTCTGTACCCGGGGGATAAGAACCCTTTCCTGTGGAAGCCTGTTTTTGCAGGATACTATCTGCTGTCAGCAGCCGCATACGGTGCGTTTTCCATATCGCTTCCTTACGAGCTGTGCAGTCTGGCAGGTATCCTGGGCGTAGCCTGCTTTTACCGTGGGGCATGGGAGAAAAAATTGTGGATTTCTCTGGTTTATGTCTGCATGGATACAGGCTGCGGGGCGGCGGCAGCACGCATAGTCCCTGCGGAGGCGGAAATGCAGCAAAGTGCGGTTTGGACCCTGTTTCTGTTAGCCTGTGTGCTGATTATCTGCCATATTCCCGATCCAAAGGAGGGCAGGGAGATAGCACTTGATAAAAAACAAATGCTTTTGCTGATCGTGATTCCCCTGTTAAGCGGGGCGGCATTTTTTCGGCTGTTGTATGGAAGCGCTGACAGAGGTATGGCGGCATTTTTGTGCGCTGTCATAATTGCTCTGAACCTGTGCGTGTTTTACCTGTATCACATTCTCCTTAAAAATTACGTACAGCTTAGGGAGCAGGATATTTATAAGCAGCAGACAATTGCTTACCAAAACCAGCTGGAGGTTATTATGGAATCCCAGAGCCGCATCCGGGCGTTAAGGCATGATATGAAAAATCATGTGCTGACGCTTCAGGGACTGGCCAAGGGCTCAAAGCCGGAAATGACCGAGTACCTTGCATCCATGCAGGAATTTATGCAGAACCCGTCAGAGCACGTTTATACGGGAAATGAGGCTCTGGACAGTCTGCTTAACTTTAAGCTTGGGAGGGCCAAGGAAGAATTAAAGCAGGTGGAGACAAACATTGTGCTTCCCGAGAAAATGAAGCTGCAATCCTTTGATTTCAATGTGATCGTGGGCAATCTTCTGGACAATGCCATAGCCGCAGCCATGAAGACGGAGGAACGGCTTTTAAGGCTCAGTATAAGGATGGAGAACGGCGTTCTATTCCTGTATATGGTTAATAGCTGCCGGGACATTCCTGACGGAGCCTGTGAGATACGAAGGCTGTCGGAAAAATCCTTGGCAGGCCATGGAATCGGACTTGCAAATGTGAAACGGGTGGTAGAGAAGTATCATGGCGATATGGAAATGCGTTGTGAGAATAATCACATGGTAACCGATATTATGCTTTATATGAAGAATCTCTAAAAATCAAAAAGAGGTTTGCCCAATGTCATTTAGTTAAGCCTTGTAAAATTACCGGCGTAAGGGAGGAGGGCCGCCCCGGTGAGGGGTGGCGGTTCTTGCCTGGAGCCTTCATAAGCTTTTTGGGGCTTAACTAAATGACATTGGAGGTTTGCCGCCTTATTTTATAATCATAAGCATGAAACAATTTTTTAAAATATGTTTTGATATCTTCCCTTAACAAGAGCATACAAAAACACAACAACAAAATGGACTGTCAACCTTTCGCAAAACGCCGCTTCCGGTAAAAATCGGAGCGGTGTTTTTGTTGCACCCTTGGCTGTTACATTATAATTCGGCATAGACAGGCAAGAGGCAGGAAATGAAGATTTCAATAGTAACTAGCGGTTGACAAAATTCAAAGAATAGCTGGTAGCAGGCAACCACTGCTTCTTGTAAAATACTTCTAAAATCAAGCTTTTAGAAAAGGAGAATTCCCAAATGAAAAACAATCAAGAAAACTGCCAGATCGTTTATAGACCAGTCCTTTTTATAATTGGTACTTTTATTATTTCTTGGATCTGTGCTGGGTTAATGGTGAAAATAAATTATAACTCTCATGCCGCCCTCTTTACATTCCTGGACTTTATGGAAAACGCTTCGCCGCTTTTCTGTGCACTTGTTCTTTTTAGAGAATATTTTGTTAGAGGAAAATTGCTATTTAATTTCTTTTTAGGGACGCCCAATAAAGTCTCCCACTATGCAATAGTTTTTGCTTTGTTTGTGGCACAGTTTTTCAATTTTTATTTGTTCAAAATTGAAGGTGCTGAACTTTCCGTACAAGCATTTATGATTACTTTTGCAGGGCAATTTATGTTAGGTGGTGGACTTGAAGAAGGCGGGTGGCGTGGCTATTTGCTCCCTTGCCTATATAAAAAGTACAATATCCTATTTTCTTCCGTTTTGGTCAGCATTGTTTGGTTTTTTTGGCATCTTCCATATTTCTTTATTTCTGGCAGTATGCAGGCAGGGGAAAGTTTTCTCTCTTACGCTTTGATTGGTATAATTACTGGCTTTATCCTTACTGTGATATATGTATTGACAAAAAGCGTTTTGCTCTGTATGCTTTTTCACAGTTGGCAAAACACCATTGTGATGACTGTACAGGCTGATATGTTGAATATATGGTTTGCAGTTTCGTTCATACTTTTGGGTGTAGTATCTATTCTCATTTGTATGTTTAAGAAAAAACAAGATATATTGTAAAATACCGCTGCATAGTTGAAATAAAGTAGATATGGGGGACATTTATGGAGTTATATGAACGCTTCGTAGAACTCCGAAAGCGAGAAAATCTTTCACAAGAAAAATTGGCCGAAATACTTAATATTTCAAGGCAAGCTGTTTCAAAATGGGAAAGTGGGGATTGAGATGTGGAGGTTAAGGGAGCGGGCAAAGACTGTGGCGGAAGAAACGGTGCTTATGGATATTGTGTATCAGTATTATTAGTGAATTTTTTTATGGAAGGATTTAGCAACATTGAGCATACGAAATGTTCAGCTGTTGCTAATGAGAAAAATGCTTAGGAAGTTAGGATGTAGACCGGTTACTGCTGGAAATATCATCTTAAAGCCAAAGTTTTTCAAAAAACAACAGATAAGTGTCTGGACGAAAACGGAAAAGCAGACTATGGTAAAAAGACAATGAAGAAGTTGTCTGCCGAATTGAAAGAAAAATATGGAAAAGGCTTTGACTTTAGCAGCTTATACAAGTATGTGAAGTTCCATCAGGAGTTCCCTCAAATTTTGGATTCACTGAGTCCAAAGTCTGGTCGTCCGCTGTCATGGACGCATTATAGAATTTTGCTTCAGGAAACATCACCAGAAGCAAGAGCATGGTATGCGAAGGAAGCTCAGGAACAGGCATGGTCTGTTCGTACATTGCAGTGGAATGTTTCTTCTCAATACTACTATCGGATGTCGATGTCTCAAAACACAAAACCTGTTGAAAAAGAAATGAAGGAACTGACTGCTTCTTATTAGGCAGATAAGTTAGAGTTCATCAAGAATCCGGTCATAGCGGAATTTCTGGGTCTGGCTTCTAATGCGGACTTTACGGAGAGTGAGTTAGAACAGCGAATTATTACACATATTCAGAAATTTCTTATGGAAATGGGAAAAGGATATGCTTTTGTTGCAAGACAGCAACACATTCGCACAGAAAAAGAGGATTACTATAGACCTTGTTTTTTATAATTATATCCTGAAATGTTTTGATTTTATGTATTTATGCAAAAAAGATTGACTATTTTCAGAAATATGGTATTATACTATTAGTGGTGAGTCCTACCGTAAAGTGGACTGCTAAAAGCGTTAGCAACTCTAATGGAGTTACTACACAAATGGCTATGTGGAAACGCATAGCCATTTTTTATGAGGAGAAATATGCAGACAGATTTTAACTTATACAAGGTGGATATGAAATATATCCGTAATTTACATAATATAGATGATAAAGTACTTTCCGTTTCACCGCAGGCGGGAAAAGATAACAGGGTTTTTGTTGGAATTGTTATTATTTGTGGTATTCATAAATATTGTATACCACTTTCATCACCAAAAGAAAAGCATAAAAAAATGAAGAACTCTATGGATTTTTCAAAGATTGAAATAAACGGGAAGCTTTTAGGTGTTCTAAATTTCAATCTAATGATACCTATTGAAGAAGAGCAATTACAGCTTGTTGATACATCCGTTTTTAAGAGAGATAGGGAAAACATCAAATATTATAAGCGATTGTGTGTTCAAGAATTAGGATGGTGTCGTATCAATAGTGAAGTAATTTGTAATAAAGCAAACGTCTTGTATAAAAGGTACATTTCAAATGAGCCATTTTCAGGCAGAAACCGCTGTCTAAATTTTCCTAAATTAGAATTAGAATGTGAGAAATATAATTCAAAAATAAAGAGAGGCACAGACTGAACCTCTCTTTATAGGAACTACCACAATTCCAAAGAATCTTCCGCATCCACCCACATCTGCATATTTCCCTCAAGGTAGAGGCGAACATATCAATCAGTTCTTCCTCTTCTCTTCTTTTTTCTCCCAAACCCTTATAAACACTGCATTTAGCGACACTTTTAATAGAAAAGAGATAGTGAAAATGTGGTGAGAGGAAGAAGAGGAAACCTAAGAAGACGGACTTGCAAATGTGAAACGGGTGGCAGAGAAGTATCATGGCGATATGGAAATGCGTTGTGAGAATAATCACATGGAAACCGATATTATGCTTTACATGAAGAATCTGTAAAAATCAAAAAGAGGTTTGCCGCCTTATTTTATAATCATAAGCATGAAACAATTTTTTAAAATATGTCTTGATAATGATTTTTAATGGATTTATCCTTTATCTAAGGATATCCTTAGAATACTTAAAGGAGAAAAAAATTACATGAATCAAGGAAAGATAGAAACGTTTGAAAAGGCGGTAATGCGTGATTATGGAAACATCGCAGGTATCGTTGTATTAAAAGACGGCGAAACATTATACGAAAATTACTTTCATGAATGTACTGCCAACAGTCGAATTCATATATATTCCGTAACAAAAAGTATCATTTCCATACTGATAGGAATTGCCATGGACAAAGGCTGCATCAAAAGTCCCGACCAAAAAGTATTGGATTTTTTTCCCGAATATGAAGTCAAAAAAAGAGAGACAACAATACAAACGATTACACTAAAGAACTTATTAACAATGACTGCACCATATAAATACAAATTTAACCCCTATATAAAGTATTTTACAAGCGATAACTGGGTAAAATTCTCACTTGATTTACTTGGCGGCAAGGGACAGGCCGGCAAATTCAGATATACGCCCCTGATTGGCCCGGATATTCTGTCCGGTATTCTTGGTAAGGCAACGGGACAAGCAGTAATAAATTTTGCTTGGGAAAATTTGTTTGCTCCATTGGGAATTGTTGTTGAAAAGAATATTATATTTCACAGTAAAGAGGAGCAGCTTGCTTTTAATCAGTCTACGGATATCAGCGGCTGGGCAGCCGACCCTATGGGGGTAAATGCGGCAGGCTGGGGACTTACACTCTCTCCCGTAGATATGGCAAAAATAGGCCAGCTATATTTAAATCATGGAATATGGAACCATAAACAAATCGTATCGGCAGAGTGGATAAACGAAAGCACAAAGGAGCACAGCCGATGGAAAGCTCAAAATCTGTCCTACGGATATTTATGGTGGATTTATAAAGATGGCTTTGCAGCCATGGGGGATGGAGGAAATACCATTTATGTGAACACGAAAAAAAACATGGTGATTTCAATTGCTTCTCTATTTGTGCCAAAAGTCAGGGACCGAATGGAACTTATCGCAAAGTATATTGAACCGATATTTGATAATTGAGTTCAAGTATGAACAGCTGCAGGCGGTTCTTGATGAAGTTAATGCATGACTTCTCCTGCACAGACGCAGCGGATATGTACTATGGGACACTGGCAGATAGGATGAGATTTTTCAAAGAGAGCAAGGAGGGGATCGAGATTATGTGCCGGGCTATGGAAGATATGAGGAATCAGACATTAAAAGAAGGAATGATAAATGTTGCAAAGAAAATGCTGGAAGATGGAACAATAACGCTTGAAAAGATTGCAGAATTTGTTGGTCTTTCTGTTGAGGAGGTCAAAAAAATAAAAACAGATCAGAATATTCCTTTCGGATAAGTAATGTAGATTGAGGTGAAAATAAGAGCATAAATAAAAATTTAGGTCGGGAATCTAAAAAACAGGTTCCCGGTCTATTTTTTACCCTGAAATATAAATTTTCTGTGAACATAATTAAAAAGTCCTTTACAAAATGTCACTGGTATTTTCTCCAGCCAATTCCTCATTGGTTTTCGCTCTTTTCGCCCACTTTCGGAAAAAATATGGTAAAATTTCGCCAAATTCAGAAAAAATCCAAATAGAAGTGTATAATCCATAGCATAACCCATGTGGGAAACAGGAAAGAGAGGTATGTATGGAATGAAAAAAGAATGTTTCATTGTACTGATGGCAGGCATACTGGGAATATGTGCCTTGACCGGGTGCCGGAAAGCTCCGGAGGCATCTTCGGACAGTGATATTTTACATGCAAAGGGCTCTGCAGAAAGGGATGTGGAGAATATAACGGCAGAGGACACGGCAGAGGAAGAAAGCGGGACCGATCCGGGCGGCATTTATGACGCTTTGATAGGAACAGAGGAAAATGGCATCCGGATTTGTGCAAAGCTCCCGACAGTGCCCGACACAATTCCAACGCTGACCATAGGCAAGCGTGATGACCTGGACGGGGATAAGCTGAAAGCCCTGCTGGACAGTGAAAGCAAGGATGTTAAGGACATTACCGCAGCATATCTTGCTCAAAGGGAAAAAGAGTTAAGCGAAATGAGTGAAGATGATATTCCGTCCGAATGGGTGTATTTCGGTGATGATTCGAACCTGATTTTTTCCGATGGGCAAAAGGAGGCATCCTTTGCGAGAAATACAAGTGCGAGCTATGAGGATGAAAGATTAAAGAAGAGCTGCGATGCCATTTACAAAAAAGCCCCGGAAATAAATGTGACACAGGACGGCGAGGCTGCTTCTGCAAAATTTTCTGCTGCCCGTGCAGAGGAGATTCTTCTTAATAAGCTGGCGGTCCTGGATATTACGGAAATACACCTTACAAAAGCTCTGTACTATGAGCTTGAGGAAACGGCCTTTTATGAGCTGCACTTTACGCCCTCCTATGAAAAAACCGGGATAGCGGCAGAGTTCGGCCAGCTCACGAAAGGGGAGATTCACCCCCAGGGGACGGCATGGATCACGGAGGACGGCATAGCCATGCTGAGCCTGGAGGATTGCTGCGGCAAAATCACGGACCAATCCGGGAACGGGAAAATTCTCACATTTTCACAGGTGACAGGCATTCTGGAAAAGTATCTGGAAAATAATACCCTTTTGGGCCTTTCAGATGCAGAGCTTACACAGGTTGAACTGGTATATTACCCTGATTTTCAGAAGCCAGAGCTTATCTTAACACCGGCATGGCATATCTATACGCCCCTGGAACAGAAAATAGATTCCGATGATGAAGTATGGAACAGGGTATTTGAGCGTGGTGCGGCAACCAATATTTATCTGGACGCCGTAACGGGAGAACTGATAAAGGCGGAGTAAACGAATGACCGGATTTTTTCGAGAGGACTTGAAAAGGAGCTTTTTGAATATTGGATTTTTTATTGGGATGGCTGCGGTAACGGTGCTTTTGCTGACTGCGGAAGCAGCGGGGGCACCTTTGAACCGGACCAGAAGCAGCTATTATATTCTGGTAAATGCCTTTGCGGCATCTGGCTTCGGGCCTTTTGCGGCGGTCTTTCCGGTGCTGGCTTATGGGGCGGACTTCTGTGAGGAATATGAAAGCGGCTATTACCGGATGATTTTTGCACGGATGAGCCCGATGAGGTTTGGAAGAACCAGGATACTGACCGTGGCCTTATCAGGAGGCGTGATGCTGGCAGTTCCCGTTGCCCTTGCCTGTCTTGGGGCATATACGTTCGGTGTTCCGGGCGTGCCCCAGGGATCGGATAAGGGGCTGCTTAACGGGACGGTTATGCTTTCTTATGTAATGAAGTATGGAGACTGGTATATTGCTTTTGGGAAAATTGTTCTTAGCTTTTTGTTCGGATGCGTGTGGGCCCTTGTGGGGCTTGCCTTTGCCGTGTGGATCGGGAACCGCTATGTTGCGTTGATTGCACCCTTTGTACTGTATGAATCTATGTGGATTGGGCTTAATAAATTGCCGTGGCTGAACCCAATCCGGCTGCTGCGGGGGGATGATGTGGGCAGCTATCCTCTGGCTGCCGGTATGGAGTGCGTCTATCTGATTGCAGTGTCAGCGGTCATTATGGCTGGACTTTTAAGGAGGTATCGGAATGGGTAACTGTATTGTGATCGCAAAGGGGATGCTTGAACAGGAACGGCGAAGCGGACGGGTTCTTATGGGATATCTTCTGGGGTTCGCAATTATGGGCTATTGGATGAGAGGGCTTTTTTTGTATGCGGCGGATATCGGAGATCCGGTCAATATACTGGAGCCTTTTTGCGTTGTGGAGCAGCATTATGTAAATCTGCTGTTTCTGGTACTGGGATGGCTTCTGGTGCTTGGGGATGTGCCGTTTATTAAGGGAAATCTCTGTCTGCTTCTGTACCGGTGCGGCAGAAAGCGGTGGAATATGGGAATGCTTTTCTATATATTGATGCATGCGTTTCTCTATGCCGGGGCTATGGCGGCATTTACCGTAATCGTCAGCAGCTTTTTCGGGTATGCGGGAAACATGTGGAGCAGTCCCGTTTATTCCCTGGCCCGGGATACCGGGAATCATATCGGCGTTAAATATAATATTACATTTCCGTGGCTTATGATGATGCGGACTATGACCGTTCCCCAGGCATTTGCAGTGACTTTTTTATTTCTCTATCTGTATCTTGTGTTTTTAGGAGTGCTTTTTTATACCGGGGCACTCTTGCTTTCCGGCACCGGGGGAATTGTCATTGCCATGGGAGCACATCTGATGGGATACCTGCGGATGATGGACGGATATACGGAATCTTCCTTATTGGCAAGGGCGATTCCGGGGAATTTTATAGACGGAACGCCCGGATACTGGCTGTCTGTGCTTTTGTTTTTAGTTTTGATTGGGGGCATCATGCTCTTATCCGCTGTTTTTGTAAAGAGAGTGGAGTTTCATTGGGGAACGTAAGGGAGACGTATAATGTCGAAAAGTGTGTTTATCAGATTGTTTGCAGGACTGTCCCCGGATTATTTTGACGGCATTCCGATGATTTTACTGGGACAATGGCTTCTGCCGGTGGGCATTTTTCTGCTTTTGACGGGATTTCATGCAAAAAGGAGCCGAAAGGCAGGGGTGCTTTCTCTGTATCGTTATGGAAGGGTTCTTCATTGGTGGAAATGGCATTTTGGAAAAGGGGTGGCCCGTGGTCTGTGGACGGGGATATGGCTTTTATTGGCTGCTCTGAGCTGTGATATTGCTTTGGAAAATGCGGCTGTGCTTTCCGTAGAGCTGACTTTAAAAATCAGTGTTTTGTGGCTGGCTCATATGCTCAGTGTGGCGGCACTGTTTACCCTGCTGGATTTGTTTTGCATCAGGCGTTTCGCCCTGGGGGGATTGCTTTTGCTTGACGGCCTTACATGTATCATCGGTTATGGGATTCCAAAGGGCTCCCATTTGATGTATGGAATGTGGGGAATGTATCTGCAAAGCAGCCTTTGCGAAGCAGGCGGATTTCAGGCAGAGGCAGTGATTGGGGCGGAAGCGATTCTGCTGGCGGCCAGCTTTTTTGGGGGACGGGAATATCTGAAAAGAGAAACAAATATTATCTGAGAAAGGAAAGGGCTTTCAATATGGCGGAAGTAATCCGTGTAGAGAATGTGACGAAAAGGTTCGGGGAGGTGGTTGCCCTTGACCGTATTAATATGACCTTTGAAAATGGAAAAATCTATGGAATCATCGGCAGAAACGGTTCCGGAAAGACGGTTTTGTTCAAAACTATGATTGGCTATTTAAAGCCCACAAGCGGCAGGGTTGTTGTGGGGGATAAGGAGATTGGAAAAGAGATTGACTTTGCGGACAATATGGGAATTATTATTGAAAATCCGGGGTTTTTAAGCAGATATACAGGGTACAAAAATCTGGAATATCTGGCATCTATCCGGAAATTGATAGGCAGGGAGCAGATTCGGGAGAGCATGGAACGGGTAGGCCTTGATCCCGACAGCCGCAAACGGGTGGGGAAATATTCTCTCGGCATGCGGCAGCGTCTTGGAATAGCACAAGCAATTATGGAGAATCCCGATATTCTCATTTTGGATGAGCCGATGAACGGGCTGGATAATCAGGGAGTTGAGGAGGTGCGGAGCATTCTTCTGGGGCTTAAGGGCCAGGGGAAGACGGTTATACTTGCCAGCCATAATAAAGAGGATATTGAGGTTTTGTGTGATAGGGTGTATGAGATGGAGCATGGGAGACTGTGCTCCTGAGGGGGCTTATGGTCTTTGCGGCAGCAGGGAGGTATGGCTTTGCTGTGTGGAATAGTTGCTTCTTTTCAAGTGATGAGAAATGTAGTATAGTTACTTTATTAGAGGAAGTTAAGCTTAGGAGACTTACATTGAGGCAGAACAGAAGCTTTAGGAGAGATGCAAAATGTTAAGGATAGCAATCTGCGATGACGAACAGGAGGCTGTGGAATCTCATAAAAAAGCAGTGGAAGCCGCTTTGGGGCTTTTAAGGGCTGTGGGGGAAATGATTACTTATACCAGCAGTGATAACCTGTTCTGTGATATTGTGGAGGATGGGTTTCATTTTGATCTCATTCTTTTGGATATTGAGATGCCGGGGAGAACGGGCATGGAGCTGGCAGAGCAGCTTCGGCCTGTGCTTCCCCATGTGAAGATCATATTTATCACCTCCCATGTGGAATATGCCATTGATGCCTATGAGCTGTCCATTTTCCGCTATGTGCCGAAAAATGATGAGGGGAAGAAGCTTTTTAATGCCCTTACGGATGCCATTGGGCTTCTCATGCTGGAGGACGGCAAGGTCTATACCATCCAAACCAGCAGCCGTCTTGAGAAAATCCCATACAGGGAGATTTATTTTATAGAGAGGGATGGGAAAAATGCCAGTATCACCTGGGAAAAGGGCGTATCCAAGGTGCGGGGCAGTCTGCAGCAGATCTATGAGGAGCTGGCATCGGAGGAATTTATTTTTATTGACCGTGGGTGCATTGTCAACCTTATCCATGTAATGCAGGTGAAAAACAGCATGGTTCTTTTGGAAAATGGAGCTTCACTTCCCATCAGCCGTTCCCATTTGCAGGGGGTTAAGGAGCAAATCAATACATATTGGGGGATGCACATATGAGACCGGGGTTGATTCTGGCATCCGTATTTTTGACCGGAGGTTTCCGATGCTGCCTGTATCTGCTTTTGGCAGGGCGGATTTTGGAGAAAAAGGGTCTTTTGGAAAAACCTGTGTTTCTATCAGGGGCGGCAGCCACAGGGGGAATCGCTGCGGTGCTGTGCCTGCTGCCTGTTTCGGAATATGGCCGGATGCTTTTGGAAGCCTTATGGCTTGGGGGCTATGGGGCATATGGCTTGCGGACGGATCGGCGGATGAACCTTTTTCTGGCAGCCTTTTATGAATTGGCTTATGCACTCTGGCAATTTCTTTTTGGGGCAGGGCTTGGTTTTTTGCTTTCCACCGATTCCTTTGTGAATCCTTTGGAGTTGAATGCACAGGCGGGAGCATGGCTGCCCCTGGTGCTTTTCGGCTTTTTGGCCGTCTATGGGGCAAAGCATTCGGATATGACAGAGCAGGAAAATTTTCGTCTCGTTTCGCTTCCGGTTTTGGGCGGATTTTTGGGAATCATTACCCTTTCCCAGGAGAAGCCGGCCTTTCTTTCGGAGGATGTGATTGACGTATGGGTAATGCTTTCTTTGATTCTGCTTATAGGGCTTCTGGTATTTCATATGAACCGGCAGTATCGGATGGAGCAGGAGTTGGCAAGGCTTAAGGCAGAGCAGGCGGAGCTTCTTGAAAGGGATTATCAGGCCCTGAATCAGTCCTATGGGGCAAATGCCCGATTATTTCATGATGTTCACCGCCATTTGGAGACCCTTCACAGGCTGCTGATTCAGAAAAAATATGGCAAGGCAGTGGAATATCTGGATGATCTGCAGGGGCCTGTCCGGGAATTGGCAGAGACGGTTTATACGGGAGACGAGGCGGTGGATTATCTTTTGAACAGCCGGGTTTCCATGGCGGCAGGAGAGGAGATTTCTTTGGATTTACAGGTGGAATTTCCCCGCCGGACCAATCTTCGCAGCGGGGATCTGTGTGCGATTCTGGGTAATCTTCTGGACAATGCACTGGAGGCGGCGGGAAAGGTGGCGGACCCTAAGGAGCGAAAGGTGACGCTCGTTATCCGGCGGATTCACAGGATGCTTGTGATTAAGGTGGAAAATACTTTCACAGAGGTGCGAAAAGGGGATGACGGGGAACTGAAAACCACAAAGACGGATGGGGGTCTCCATGGCTGGGGATTAAAAAGTGTCCGGGTTGCGGCCGAGAAGTATGAGGGGACGCTTCAAACGGCCTGTGAGGGAAACAGGTTCCGGGCGGTGGTGACGCTGTTTTATCAGGGGGATTTCGTTAAGGAAAATAGGCAATGAAAAAATGTAAATATTGCGGCAAAGGGATAAATGATAATCTGGAATTCTGCCAGGATGAATGTAAAAATAAGTATGTGAAGATGCTTGAAAAGGACAGTCCTAAAATAAAGTATTTCACATTCGGAATCATTCTTGGAAGCTTGATGATGTTCTGGGGCGTTTTTTCAGGCAGCAGCTTAAAGACGGGATTTGGAATTGTATTGATGGGGATAACGGTTGTTTTACTGCCATTTACAACACCGGAAACTATAGCTGTCTTGGGATATCAAAGATCAAAATTAATGGGAAGATTTTTAGGCATTTTGCTTATCATCGTTGGAATATGGACAAGCATTCCTTAGAATGATGCTCCATGCACCCCTGACGATTTTCATTTTTGGTGATACAACAATGATGTGCATGCTGATTTAACTAATTGTGTCAGATAAAAACGAAAGGAATGGGTGATTTTATGGCATTGTTTGGAAAAAAGAAGCAGGAAAAACCGGAGGAAGCACAAAGGGAGATGAAAGAATATATAAAAGGAGCCGGCGGGACCATTGTGAGCAAATCCATATTGGAGGGCACTTCTAAGCTGAAATGGCTCTTCCGTGAGGAAAGCGAGCATGGAAATGGCTGGATTGCCTTTGGGGACAGGGATACCCAGGAATATGTAAATGATGTTAAAAATATGACAATTGTGGATTTTAATACCCTTGCCAATATTGAGCCTACGGTTGTAAATGTATTTTATATGCCCATAGGAACGGATCTGGAGTTTCGCTCGGACAATACAGGAAAATATTTTGTTGATACAAGAACGGGAAAAGAGATTCGGGAGCCTGTGAAGCATCCGGCACAGATTGCTTTTGAAAAAAATCTCAAATTTTTAAATCAGGAGACCTATCCGTCAGAGTTTTTTGAGGGCTTATTTACGAAAAGCAGCCAGATAGAGGTTCTTATGGCAGGGGAAGCCGATTTTCCCACAGGGGAGGTGGTGATTGCGGACCCCCTTGCATATCTGGGAACTAAATATGAAACGGTTCTGGATAAGAGAATTCCGGCAGGCAGCTATCCCGTAGAGCTTGCTGTCTGCCCCTCTACGGTGGCAGGTTTAAGGATTGTGGCGGCAAGGCTTCGGGTCAGCGACAAGGCGGCTGTCCGGTATGAGATAGCCATGCCGAAAGGAAAGAAGATAGAAGATCTGGGCAAACCGGGGGTTTGGACCTTTTTCGGCGTGGATACCGGGCTTGCCTGCTTTGCGGACAGCAGGGCCGCAGAGGCAAACCGCCTGTTTTTTGAAAACTGGCAGAGAGAAAATCCGGGAAAGAATAAATATGTGGATTATTTTGCAGCCCTTTTTCAGAAAAGCTACGAGAATCAGCCAAAGTATCAAAATCGGGGCGTAAGCTTTCTGGAGTGGCAGGTGCCAAAGACGGATCACAGGACAGTTCTTTTTTCAAGCGGCATGGGAGACGGCATGTACAGCGGATACTGGGCCCTGGATGCACAGGGGGAGGTTGTTTCTCTCATAGCTCCCTTTATGAATCCGGAATATTTTTAACAGGCTGCTGCAGGCAGCCCCTCAGACATTTTGTATTTCGGAGGATGCATAACCTAAAAGCAGTCCCAGGTGTAGAAAACATTGGAAAAGTCCCGTTTTTTCAAATCCTCCCCATTGATAAAAAAGTTCCCTACGCCATTATCGCCCCACATAACATATTCTTGATCCTCTGTAGAATCAGAATCCATCTGAAACAGCAGAGTATCATAGAAATTGTTCTGGGGGCGTGGATCATACTGGGTAAAATAAGGCCAGCCCAGCAGATGGTGTCCCACAGGGCTTAGCTGCTCATATAAATCGCTTTGTGCCTCTTCTTCCAGGATATCCCTGAAATCCTCCCCTCTTTTTAGAGCTTCCCCCGTAACATTTTTCCATGCCTGAGTAAAAATATCGTCAAACAGGCAATGCTCCGGGCCAATATAGGAAATCCCTTTCTCAAGTGTTACTGCCACAGACTGAAAAACCGGGAAGTAGTCCTGTCCGGCAAAGAATTGAAGCATTCCGCCCTGGGGCAATGGTTCCTCAACAGGATATTGGTCAAAATTAATTTGTGCCAGCAAAATCAACTTATTTCCCATCTGGTCTGTGGGATAGGACATGGACAGATCCCAATAAGGAAGACCGCCGAATTTGCTGTCAAATAGTCCGGGCTTAAGGTCCTGCCGGATTTTTAGAATGTAACAGTCAGCGGCACTAAGCCGCTTGATTTCCTCAACAACAGACTTTAACACATCATGGCCCTGCACCCGCATGCGAGCCATCAGAGCCACATTCGGAGACAGGAATTCGATCTTGACAGACCGGCTTGCCAGTTCGTCCAATTGTTCTGTGTTGATCAGTTGATTTTTCAAGGGCAGAAAAACCTGCTTTAAGGAGGGCAATTGGAGCAGAAGGGAACAATCCGTAAAGTTTGTCTGACGCATATCCAGTTTTTTCAGTTTTTTGCACCGGCACAGGAATGAAAAATCATGAACGGTCACAGATGGAAAACTCCGGGAATGGGGATTGTCAAAAATCAGCGTGTGGAGATTGGCCATTTCTCCTATGGCGGAGAAGTCACCGGGCGTTTCATCTTTGCAGGAGCGTTCCATGGAAAGGTGAACAGGACAGGAGAAGTCCTCCAACGTTTTTACCTTTTTCAAATCATAGAGATTCACAGGCCAACGTCCCAGAGAATCTCGGATTGCATAATAGAGACGGCTGTCCATACTTGGAATAGCTGCCATAATAATCAGCACCTTTCTGTAGGAAATAGTTTCTTTCATGTTGTAATTTTCATCTACATAGAATTTGTAGCTTTTCTTGTAATTATAGTCTGTTTTTGTAAGAAGTGCAATTACAGAAAGGGGTAAATTTGTACTTGTCAATTTCTGTTCTTGTTTGGTATATGCATCAGGCTGGTTTGCCGCTGGGAGAAGCTTAACAGGAAAGGTGTTTGACTTAGTTATTCTCAAATAATAATGGGTATAGTATAATGAACTTGAATCCAGGGGGAAACAGAGCTTTTAAGTGATGGCAGATAACATAATTATTGTTTCAGATTTTTATGGGAGAAGATATTATATAAACAGTAATGATGGGAAAATAATTGAAAGAGATGTTTATGGCTATAAATAAAATGTATTTAGGAGGAATAAAATGCTGCAGATTGAAATCGAAAAAGGAATTAAAATGGAACAAGATTTGATTAAAAAATATGAAAGCGTATTACCCGAAGAACTGTTGGATATTTGGGAAAATTACGGACAGGCCGAACTGCTTGATGGTTATCTAAGAATAATCAATCCAGAAGAATATCAAGAACTACTTGAAGAAACCTATTTTCGAGGCAAGGTTTCTGTTCCAATAATGACGACAGCTTTTGGAGATATTATTACACTGGAAAAAGGTGAATATATAGGGATCGTTAAGTATAAAGACGGAAATTTTATTTTAGCGGGAGCCGATTTCGCCCTCTTTTTTCAGAATCTCACAGATGATTATTATGTGGGAAAGTATTTACAGATTCCTCAATATGAAGAAGCCGTAAAAAGAATTGGAAAGTTAAAACATGATGAATGCTTTGGGTATGTACCGTTATTGGGATTAGGCGGCAGTGAAAAAGTTGAAAATTTGAGCAAGGTAAAGATTAGGGAACATATTGAATTGATATCGCAATTGGTAGGGAGAATTGGTATGTAATTAAGATTCTTTATGGAAATTTTATTCCTGAACGAAACGAAAGGACGGATTTAACAATGAGAGATTTTTTATGTAATAAAGAGGAACTAAAAAAATCAATAGAATTCGACGAAAACGAGATTGCTGAAAAGTGGGATAAAATCAATAGGTTATTAAAAGATATCCAAGATGGAATTCAAAGGAAACCCAAAAAAAATGAAGATATTCTTTTTAGTGTGAAGAAAAGTCTATTTAGATTGATTGATAAAGTAATACGGGCAAAATACTCATTGGGGCTGCCATGCAAAGAACTGGAAGATATATATTTAGAGGGATTGGGAGTTGTTTATGACTTAGGTTTTACTACAATAGGATATGTTAATTATCTTCAATACTTTGCCCTTGGAATTTTGCTGGAGACAGATAAAGACGAAATGAAAAGGTTAGTAAAAAAGGCGGATGAAGAGAAACTGGATGATTTGATATTTGACTTCTTAGTTTTTTCTTACGGCTTAAAACGCAGCATGGCATCTTCGAAATATCAGAAAGAAAAGCCGTACAAATTGTTGACTGAGATTATTGAGCTCTCTTTCCATGACAAAGATGCTTCAGCAGAAAAACTGAAAGAGTATATGCAAGTTAAATGGCTTCGGGGTCACGCTGATTATGGCTGGGTGAACGCACACAAGGAGGTGGGATATGTTGGGCTATGGGGCTTTGAAGGGGCAGCAGCTGCAAAGATACTTTGCCTGGATGATTGCAAATTGGAGAATGATAACCACTATCCCTATGATTTGGCACATTATAAGAACAATAAGGAATTTGTGATAAGCCCCATAAAAGAACCCAAAGAGACATCTGAACCGGACATGTATGAATTTGGTATTGCAGAAAGCAAAGAATTAGAGCAAATAATCCCGGTTCAATTTCACAAATTAATAAATCAGCTTCTTTTGGACTATAGGGAGCTGGAAGAACAGAGATTTTGGAAGAAATATAATCTGGATGATATATGGTTTACGATCGATGAATACAGGCAGGATAAGAGGAATGAGGAGCTTTTGGGACAGATAATTGTTAATGTACTGGTTAACTCCGGGTACATTTTACAATTGGACTATAAAGAAAACGTAGAAGACTTTATGGATGATATTATTGACTTCTGGAAAACAAAGGAAGTGAAAATAGTCACATTTGACTTGACGAATGATCAATATTATTATGCAAAAATTCCTCAAGATTCTCATTTAAAAAGGCTTTATGAGGTAGAATTAATTGATACAAATAAAGAAGTATAAAAATCAGGCAGCATAAAATTACATACTCACAAAGCTTGTCCTGGTTTGGCTTTTTAAGATATAACAATCGTATATTGTCAATTTAAAATACTGATTCAGTAGAATTAATAAATTACGCAAGAAATATTGTAGTAAATCATGTAAATATTGTGCAGATAATGACTTACTAT